>CAZHLB010000109.1:0-13108 GCA_964533005.1 uncultured Saprospiraceae bacterium | reverse complement strand
ACCACCTGTCAGCTTTAGGCTCGGCTCTAAAAAAGTGTCAACTACTTTTTGAGGGCTGGCGGCGGCACGATTGCTACAAACATGCCGTCCCTCTGGGACGATTGACTTCACTCCCGATGGCGCCACCCTTCAACTACTTTTTAGCCTCCGTGAAACATCCCAAAATTTCTCTCCAAAAATCACCCCTCACCTCGTGCTATCGCATCAAAGTCACTTCTCCCACCCGGTTTTCCACCTGCCCGTCCACTTGCTCCACCTGCATTTTCCAGACGAAAACGCCTGCCCCCATCGCCTTTCCATTCCTCGTTCCATCCCACCCAAAATGCGGGTCGCCGGGCATGAAATTGCTTTGCGAAAAAACCAGCCCGCCCCATCGGTCGAACACCAAAAACGCCCGAACGACTGCCACGCAGGGCGCTGCAAACGGAAAAAACACATCGTTGAAGCCATCGCCGTTGGGCGAGAAAACATTGGGCACGAACACCCGGCAGTTTTTGTCCACAAAAACCCAAACCGCATCTTCCGCCGTGCAACCCAACTCGTTGGAAACCAGCAGGTGATACCGGGTGCTTTCGTGTGGCGAAGAGAGTGGCGAAGCGCAATCGGCGCAGGACAACCCTTGCGTCGGCGACCACTCGAAATGCGTTCCGCCGTGGGTCGCCGGGTTCAGATTTTGGGCTTCGCCCAAATTCAAATGCTTGTCTTCGCCCAGTTCAACCACGACGTTTTGCACTTCCAAAATCAGCACCGCCACGCTGTCGCAGCCTCGCCAGTTCAGGCTTTTTCGCTCGAATTTTCCCGCCGAAGCGTAGCCTTCTCCATCCCACCAAAATTCGTCGCCAGCGCAAATTGCCGCCCAAATCGTGTCGAAGCTCGCCGCCCAAATTTGCTCCGTCAGCACCAGGCTGTCGCAGCCAAGCAGATTGGTAAAATGCGCTTCCAGCACTTGCCCCGCCGCTGCTTCGTCGCAGGTAAATTCCGTCAGCCGGGTCGTGTCCGGGGCGACCGTCAGGGTGGTCAGCACCTGCAAATGCTGGCAACTGTCGCTGCCCAAAAACCAGATGGAATCAACGCTGGGCAGAGCCGGCTGGCACTTGAAAATCGTGTCGTGGCTTACCACGAGCAGGTTCGGGTCGTAGGCAGTCGTGGTGATGACGAGGCTGTCGCAGCCGTTTTGATTTTGCAAAAATGCCGTATCGAGGGTGGTCGGAGCGGGTAGGCAAATCCAGTTTTGCAGGTGCGTTTTGGAAGGTTGATGCACGGTCAAAGTCAATGTCACCGTGCTGTCGCAGCTTGCCTGCGAGGTGAAAACTGCCACGTAAGTTCCCGCCAACGTCAGCGGGTTTCCGTCAAAAATGAAAGTTTCACCGGCGCAGATTTCCGCCGTGACCGTCGAGGCAATCACCGGCAACTCCTGCACCGAAACGGTCACTGCGCTGTCGCAACCATTTTCCGCCAGGAAGTGAAAAACGTGCTCGCCTGCGCCCAGCGGCTCGCCATTGAAAATGAAAAATTGACCGGGGCAAACCGCTTCGGAAAGCGAGTTTGCCTGCAAGGGCAGCACCGTCAAGTCCAATTTCACCGTGCTGTCGCAGCCCTGCCAGTTGGTCAGGGTATCGAAATACGTACCCGCCACTTTCAGCCACTCGCCGCCAAACGCCATCGAATCGCCCTGGCAAATCGTTTGCGACAGCTCCGTTTGCGACAGCGGCATCTCGGTCAGGGTAAGTTTTTCAACAAAAAGACAGCCGTCCGCCGCCGCAAGCGTGTCGAAATACTCACCGGAATCAGTCAGCGGCAAGCCGTTGAAATCAAAAATTTCACCCTGGCAAATGGCAGCGGAAAACGACTGGACGGGCGGCGGCAATACGCTCAATTCCATGCTCAACGTGCTGTCGCAACCGAGCCAGTTGGTCAGGGTGTCGAAATACGTGCCTGCGATGGTCAGTTTTTGGTCGTTGAAAACCAGGGTGTCGCCCTGGCAAATCGTTGCGGCGAGCGCCGATTGAGCTTCCGGGAGCCACGCCAGCGTGAGTTTTTCGATGAAAAAACAGCCGTCGGGCGCAGCCAGCGTGTCGGAATATTCGCCGGGAACGGTTAGCCAGTTGCCGTGAAACTCGAACGGCTCGCCCGGGCAAACACTTGCCGATTTTGGCACGACGGGCGGCGGCAGCACGGCGAGATTCAAGCGGTAAATCGTGTCGCAGCCAGGCACATTCACTTGCAAATGCTCGTATTCCCCTGCGGCTGTCAGGTTTTCTGCGAAAAAAGCAAGGCTGCCGCCGCTGCAAATCGTGTCTGCCAGCGCCACGACCGGCAGCGAGGCGGTTGCCTCCACCAAAACCGAAAGCGTGTCGCTCAAACCGTACACCACGTCGTGAACAATCAAAGTGACTTCGGCAGGCAGCGCATCGAGCGGCAAGGCAGGCGACCATGCCTCGCTCGTCGAGCCGCCGGGCAGCAGCCAAACATGCTCGATGGTGCCGCCGAGCGTGGAGAGGTTGTCAAAACGGACGCTGTCGCAGTCGAACGCCGGCTCGAAAAAAGCGATGGGTTGCGTGGCGGGCTGGCAATCCTGGTCGGGGCTGACCGTCGAAATCACCTCCAATTCGATTTTCCCTCTCGCATTTTCCGGCAGGAAAACCTGCACGAAATAGACCCCGGGCGGCACACACGCAGCCCCAAAAACCGTGTTGCCGCTGGGGCTGCATTGGTTTTCGGTCATTAAATCGCAGTTGCCGAGCAGGAACCGCAACCTCATCAGGCTCGAAGCGATTTGGGTGAAATTGGAAAAATGAAAAGCCAAATCCACCTTCTCCGTGCCGGAAACGACCACCTGGAAAAAAGCAGATTTGAAGCCGGTTGCCGGAGGAATGCAGTCGCCCGTGCTGCCGTCTTCGCCAGGGTCGCCGCCCCAGGTCAGGCAGTTCGCCCAGATGGATGCCGAAGCCGAGCCGTTGCCCGACACGCCGAGCGGCATCGCCCCTTCGCAGTGGTCGCCCCGTACCGGCAAGAACCAGACGATGGGCTGGAAATAATTCGTGTCGTTGGCGGCAGGCTTGAAAATGGAGGAACAGTCCGACACAAAAAGGAAGTATTCGCCGGGGGCGGTGCAGGGCGACTCTTTCCAATCGTGCCCGCTGGCGTCCTGCGGGTCGGTCAGGTGCTGAAAAAGCGTGAGGGGAACCTCGACCAGCGAAGTAGAATCACCCGGAACGACCGACCGGTAGAGCTTAAAATCCGAGCCGTAGGGTTCCTTGCGGGAGGCGGCAACGCCGTTTTTTTCGTAGGCAAAACGCAGCATTCCCGGCTCGTCCAGCCTGATTTTGTACCAGGCGGAACGCAGGAAACAGGTGTTGACAAAGGGGTCGCCAGCGTCTCTGCCGTAGCAAGTCAAGTTGAATTTTCCGCCTGCGTGGACGCCTTCCGGCAGCGGCTGGTCGGTGTACGGCGGCTGCGTTTCGTCCAAGCCGTTGATGAGATTGGCGGTGGAAAAATGGTCGTACCAGGCAGGCAGGGTCAGTTGTTTTTGGAAGCGAATGCTCAATGCGACCGGCACGTTGGGATTGCCCGCCCGCATGGTCGCCACGACGAAATAGCGAACCGCCCGGCAGTCCGTTTGGCTGAAAGAAAGCTGTCGGTACCGGTTCAGGTCGCAGTTGTTAAAATTTTCAGCCACCAAGGTCAGCCCTTGCGCCAGGGTGCTGTCCAACTCGTCGTTTTGCACCAGTTCGACGAGGGAAAGCGTGCCGTTCATGTCCGTTCGATAAATCGCCAGGGTCGGGAGCAGCCCGTCCGAGACGGGCAATTCCAGGCGGATTTGCAGGTTGCCCCTGCCCTCTGCGACGAAGCTCCACCACAAATTCCGCCGGGAAAAAAGCGGCAAGTTGCCAGCCATTGCCTGCTCGTACAGCACTTGGTTTTCGAGGCTCGAAACGTTCGGGTTGAAAAACGTCCCGCAATCGCTGCCCTGCACGGCAGGGTCGTTGGCGAAAGCGCCGGTCGTGCAAAAAAAGTGGTCGAGGCTCGGCATGGCGGCGGCATTTTGGGCATTCGGGCTACCGGCTGCGCCAAAATATTTGGCATTGTCGCCGGGCACGCTGCCATAGTCGAAAGCCGTCCCAGCGTAGTCGTGCAGTGAGACGCCCGCTTTGTCCACCAGCAGCAACGGAGCAATTCGATAGCCTTCCTGGGCGGGCGAAGCAAAAATGGCAAGGGTATAGACGCCCGGAGCAAGCGTGCAAAACTGGCGATTGGGCGACTGGAGGCAAGGGTAAATCGGCGGCGTTGCCAGCATTTCCGAAGGGTTCGTGCGCACGTCGAAAGGAAAAATCACCGTCGGAAAATCCGTCGAAACGCTGTCCACCGACACGAAAGACGGGCGGGTAATTTGAAAAACGTGATAAAAAACCCAAGCGTCCTCGTCGCGGCAGCCCACGATGGGGTGCAGCGAAAGCGTGTCGGGCAAGCAAGGCACGAGGGTCTCCGTGAGAAAATATTCCATCGCTGTCGAAGCCCCTTGCACAAACTCTTTGGCGAAATTCCAGTCGGTTACCCCGGCGTCGCAAGCCGTTTCGGGGCGGCTGCATTTCGCTTCGTGGTCAACCACCGTCACGATGATTTTGCAAGTTTTGCCCACGTCGCCCGCCGTTCCGATGGGTTCGATAAAAGGCTCGTCGTAGCCGGGCCCCCAACCGTAGGCAACGACCGTGTACCAACCTGGCGTGAGCGGGTCGCAGCCGCTGGCTTCCTGGTTTTGAAAACATTGCGACCAAACCGGGTTGCCGAGGCTGTTGCGCCCCGTCCACGGGGTGAGCACGGCGGCAGGGTCGGCGATGTCGCCTTTGAAAAGGCACAAGCTGCCGGGGCTGCCCGGCGGGATGGAGAAGTTGACCACCCTGGACTGCGAAAGGTAGAACCTGCTGAAAATCAACTTTTTGCCGCAGCCGCTCAAGCCGCCGACCACCATCGGGTTGTCGAGG
This sequence comes from uncultured Saprospiraceae bacterium, assembly GCA_964533005.1. Taxonomy (GTDB): domain Bacteria; phylum Bacteroidota; class Bacteroidia; order Chitinophagales; family Saprospiraceae; genus UBA6168. Next base: position 8,126 of record CAZHLB010000109.1, on the reverse strand, counting down.
CAGGAAAAAACGTCGGTCATCGAGTACGAACCGAAAGCGGTCACGTCGCCAAAATTGAAAGCCGACTGGGGGCTGGCGTACTGGGTGGTGAATTTGCGAAAACGGAAAGTGGGCGCCGTTGTCAGGCTGATTTGCCATTCGTTGGCGAGGGCTGTCAGGGTCAGGATTTGGTTCGCCCCGGCGCAAACGTGGCAGGCATCCAAGCCGACGGGGTTTGGCTCGCTGTCGGTTTCGGTGATGCAGGGGGCAATATCTTCCAGCCCGGCGATGGTTTGCCCGAAGGCATGAGCGCCTTGCGCAGTCGCCAAAACATTGGCGTCGCCCCTGGAAATGTTGAAGCCTAAATCAGGGTAATTCTGGCTGGGCGGCAAGCCGGAGAGCGGAGGTTGAGTCGGCAGGTTGCCAATCGTCACCAAGCCAGCATCCGCCACCGACGCCAGGATGTAAGATGCCCGGTCGTAGGCGCTGCACTCGGCTGGCAAAGGCGGCAGCACCGTTTTCGAGCAAGGCATCGGGATGTTGGGGGTTTGGTACAGCACGTTGTCCTGCAAGGGCAAACCCTGGTTGACCCGATACACTTCGCCGGGAGCAGCCAGCCCGAAGCCATTGGAAGCGACACTGGTTTTTGCCGTCAGGCTCAGGGTGAACTTGCGCCCCAGCGAGCCATTGTCGAAGGCGGAATAATAGGAATTGGGGCTTTGGGCAAAAGCATAATTGGAAATGCCCATCACTTGAATCGAATACTTCCCCGGCGGCATGCAGGTCAGGGTTTTTGGGTAACCCGAAAATTCAGCGTACAAGTCAGCCACCGGGTCGAGCGCATTGCAATCGTCGGTCAAGTCCTTTTTGAAAATGCGCACGAAGCGTTGCGGCAGGTAACTCAAATTGAAAGTGATGGTGGCGTCCGCCGCCAGTTCGAAGGTGAACCACTCGACCAAATCGCCCGTCAGCACTTGGCTGGAGCCATTCAGCCAAGTGACGCCCGCCGCCGGTTGCACCGCTCCGCAAGGATGGTCTGCGATGAAATTTTGGCAGGAAAAATTGCCGGTCAAATTGGACGTCAAGCCGGAAATGCTTTGCGGCAGCACGCCGAATTTATAGGACGCTGGCATTTGACTCGCCAAAGGCAGCGGCGAAGTCGCCCCCGGCTCGCCTCGCTGAAACAGGTGAACGTCCATCTGCGGCAACTCGAAATCGGTCGGGAAAAGCAGTTGCAGCGAGTAGTTGGCGTTCGGATTCAGTTTGCAAAGCCACTCGTGCCAGCGCCGGCTGTACGAGCCTTGCACCTTTTTCATCTCGACACATTCCTCCACCACTGGCAGCGAAGCCCAGGGCGACTGGCTGGTCTTGCCCTCGAACAAGCGCAGCAGCACCACCGGCGGAAACTGATAAGGCAAAGGCGAGCCGAATTTTTCCTCCAGCATCAGGCTCACGATATCAACGGCGTCGTCGGTGGCAAATTCGTACCAAACCGACCGCCCGAAAGTGGCGTCCGTGTGCGGAGGGCAAGCGCCCACCTCGCCTGCCGAGTCGAGACTATGGCATTGAAGCGGGTGCAAAACGACCTCTTCCGAGCCGTCGAGAATGCCAAAATCGTGAGGCTGCGCCGGGCGGTCGAAAGGCGGTGCGGGAGGGAAATCAAGGGTGACTTCGAGGTAAATCGAGCCGGCGGCAGTTGGCTTGGCATAGACTTGAACGAGATAGTTGCCCGGCTTGAAACAAGAGTTCGAGGTTAGATTGAAGCCGGTCGGGTAAGCCAACCCTGCCGCATTGGCGTCGGCGAGGTCGGGAAAACAATCGCTCGAAAAATAGACCACCAACTTGCAGTCGGACAGCGGGATGGAGTCGCCCAACTGTTTGAGTTCCAGCCCAAAATAGCGGTAGGTCGGAAGGGAAAATTGAAACCAGACGCTTTTGAATTCTCCCGGTTCCGGGAAAATTTCGCCGGCTTGCCGGGTGGCAAAGGTCATTTGCACCGTGTCGGAATGCGCCGTGCCGACGCCCCAGTTTGCGCCGGGCAAGGCGATTTCGGAGGGCGTCTGACAAGCGTCGTTGGCAGGCGGCGGGGGCATTAAAATGGCTGGAAGCGAGGCTGGAATGGTTGTCTGAAGAATGCCCCAGGTAAAAAGGAGAGTTGGAAGAAAAAAGCGGGAGGTGAGGAATGCTTTCATGATTAGGGAGGATTGAAAAAAATAAAGGCGGCACTTGGCAAGTGAGTCTTGTCAATTTCCGCCCTTAGAGTTTGATGATTGGCATCAATCATGGAGGAAATTGAGATTAACTCCAGCGCCAATATTTAGGGAGGCAGCCTGGTTGTCGCCTTTTCCGTACCTCACGAAAAAAGACCCGGTAGAGTCTTCGTCGCCCGATCCGATTGCCAATTCAAGGAAGATGGTGCGGAAAAACTGGCGGGTCGTGTTGTCTTTGAACTGTTTTGTCAGCCCGTAGAATTCTGTCTTGGAGTACTGGACGCCTGCGCCAAGGGAAAACCCAAAGCCATCCGATTCGCCGAGATTGGAAAGCCCGCCAAAATTGAGCCTGCCAACAAGCGGGAAAGCAAAAGCGCCCAACCCTTTGTACTCCTGCAAGTCGAGCGCCAGGGCACCCCAGTTCGCCGAAGCCTCGAAAGAAACCGAGAACTTTTCGCTGCCCAGCCAAACCACGGGACCCAGAAAAAGGCTATTCATGGCGCAACCAGAAGAGCGTTCTTCGGTCTCGTCCAGTGTCTTAGGATTTGTGTACCGCTGGTAAATGTCGAAGCCGTAGGTTGTCCCGACACCCAATCTTAACTGGGCATTAGCATCCGAAAGCGAAAGCAGGCAGACAACTGAAGCCACTGCAAGCCGGAACAGGAACTTTGTCATAATTCTAAAGTTGAGGTTTCCCCGGGCGACAGGAGCAATAGAAACGAGGATTGTTTCCGAAACTCCCGCGCACCGGGGAAGGTGAGAGGTATGAAATGCCGAAAGCAGTTGAAGGGGCTTGGAGAATTTTTGGGAACGGGCAGTAGTCAGGGTTGCCGCATGACCGAGACTTTTCCCACTGCATTTTGCTCGATGCCTGCCGGGATGACTGACAACCCACTATTGATGACAGGCAAGGTGTAGCTCAGGGGGACGAGATAAGCCAAGATTTCCGTGGCATTCGGGTCGTTGCCGCCGGTGGTGATGTCTAATTTCCAGCAGCCTTCAGCGTCAATGGGCGTTCTTGGACTGAGGTAGGATGGTTTAACCCAGTACAAATTGTTGACCTTGATGAAAACCACCACGCTGAAATCCGCCGGGTTGACATTGGCGACGCTGCCGTAAAGATTTGCAGAACTGCCATACTTTGGAACGGAAGTGAACAGGATAACGGGCGTATTCAAGCCGCCTACCATCGCTGTACATGACTTGCAATTGAAAGCAGCGGCACCATCGAAGAAGTCTTTCATACAATCTTTGAGTTGTCCGGACTCTGTAAAAATTCCCCAATGAGCGCCAATAGGTCCTTCGTAGTTTGCCTTCCAATTTTCCGAAAATGCAGAAAACACGAATGTTTTCAGACCCATCGCTTTGCTCCAAATCTGCACTTGACTGAAATATTCGCAAGCGTTAACCAGGGTAGCGTCGGCAGCGCCTTGCGAGCCACCGTCGCTGGGCCAACCTGTTTCCGAGATGATGATTTCTTTGCCATCCGCCACGGCGAGCAGTGACGAATACTGAAGGTGGAGGCGGTAAATCGCACAGTCTATGTGCTCATTTTCCCAGAATGGATAGCAGTTGGGGAACAAAAACGAGCAAGCGGAGCGCACTGCGGGAGCGTCAATCAGGTTAGCGTAGGAATCAGCCGTAGTGACGGGAACACCGGGAACGGCAGCCTTGATTGCCTCGATGTAAGCCGCCAATTGTGCAGGAGTAAGGTCTTCTCGCAACAAGGTTTCGCTGCCAACTACGAGCGCTTCGGCAAACCCAGCCTTGCCAATGGCAATGAGGTTGGCAATTTCCTCGTCGTTGGCAGCCAGGTCTTTGCTCAGCCATGCGCCGGCAAAGACCTTGAAATTCTTTTCCCGCGCAAGGCGAGGAATCTCCTGTAAGCCATTCCTTGCGCCGAATGTGCGGATGTATTCTGTATAACCCCGAAGCAGTTCGAGCCGCTGCCGGATTTGCTCTTCGGTAATTTGCACACCATCGTTGGGGTCTTGCAAGCCAATGTAGGGGCTGAAATTGAAGCCGAAAATTTTCACTTTTGGCTCGTAGGGCGCCACCGTGTCAACAAATACCAGGGTATCGTTAAACAAGAGGGTGTCTGTGCATTCAGTAGGTTCGCCGCCGAGCGAGTCGTCTTCTTTTTTGCAGCCCAGCCAAGGCAACAAGAGCAACCCGAACAGGAGGATAATGAAGCGAGAAAAGCTCCACGCAGATTGAAAAATATGGCTTTGTTTCATGGTAAATGAATAGCTTAAATAGTCAGGCTGAATTATTCGACATTTAGGGAGGGCGGAGTTTATTCCACCTTGGCGCAAAAGGCGGAATAAACTCCGCACACCTGAAGTGTCAATTAATTCAGTTCAACTATGTGATGAAAAAAATGAAATAGAATCCAAACTCGCCGAAAGGCAGAAGCCAAGCGGCGCAGCAGTTGTCAGGGGAATGGAATTGAGGAGATAAAAGGCTCGCTTGCGAAAGAAGCGATGGGCGCAAGCGACGACTTTGAATGGTGTGGGACAGGGAATAGGCGCAGGCGCCTAAAAACCAAGGGTGTCAATTAGTCCCGAATTGTAAAAAACCACCATAGGCAAACCCGATTTCAAAATGATTCGGCGTTTCAAGCAAAGCTTGCTTACCTACTTCAGACAAGGAAGATGATTGAAAAACGAAGCCCACCCAAGCCTGTACCAACGCTCCAGCATCCACCTGTCTGAATTCCCAACCAAGCTGCATGATGTTCTTTCGCAACCGGGCGAGCTGATAGCGTTTATATTTTTCTAAGGCGTTGTACCGGTCCCAGCCTGATTCCACGAAAATGCCGGAATAGGCTTGAGAAAAATTCAAAAAAACGGAATGAGGGCTGTTGTCTCCGAATGAAAAATTAAGCTTGGCAAACCCGCCGTATGCCAGGGAAGCAGCGCCGGAAGCGATATTTTTGCGAATTCCAAAGTAAGTGAGCGCTGCCCCGTAACCCCGCTTGGCGCTGCCCGGCGCGTTGGCGTAGTTGCGGCGATGGTCTTTGCTCTCGCCAACCAGCTTGTAAGTTGCTAACAAGCCCAGCGAAAAATCCCACCTGCCAGCCTGTACTCCAACACCGGCATTGGAGAAAAAATCAAAGGAAACAAGGGCACTTTTCAAGGGTGCATCAGCAATGGGCGCCATATTGCCTTTTGCATCGTCGGGATGGATGGGAACGTCGCGAATATATTCGGGCGTGCTAATAATGTGATATTCATTGGGTTCCGAATCCAGACGAAGTCCAAGCGAACTCCTCGGGGAAACATGAAAGGAAGTTTTCTGTCCATGCAAAGAGGCGCTGGCAGTCAAAAAAAATAGTAGAGGAAAGAAAGATTTCATGACAAACGAATTTAGGCCGCGAAAAGCCAGGGCAAGCTCTGGCAGCCGCGTAGCAGAGGCGAAAAGGTGAAACCAAAAGAAAAGGAAGAAGAGCAGCGCAGAGGAGCAGCCGAAGGGAAAAAACAGCTCCTACAAAGTAGAGAACCGAAGTATTGGAAAAGCACCGGAGAAACGGCAACAAACAAGGAAGGCGGGACGCGCCGGAAGAAGAGTCGAAAAAAAGATGGAGGGCAGCATTTGGTGAAAGAATTGGTTAGGAAAATTGTACTTGAACGGCGCAAAGGTTTTTACAAAAAAATGAACATTCCAAATTTTTATGGAATCTATTGTAAAAAATGCAGGAATTCTAAATTGCAATTTCAGGAATTAAATCTCATTTCTAAAAAAAATCAGGAATTTAGCCGATAATCTGATTTTTTCCTATCATTGCCTGACTTTGAATCAAAAATTTCCAATGATTAAAAAACTATCCCGCTTTGATTTTTACGTCCTTCACGAGGCGCTGTCTGCAAAATGCTTTGCGGAAAAAGCTCCCGAAAATGACACCGAATTTTACGGCTACGGCACCGGCGTCCAACACTCGGAAAGCCTGCGACAACAGGTTGAAACGAAAACGAAAGAAAAACTCAACGGAAAAATGCTTTGGTCGCTCAAGCGCAGCTACAACCAGGGGGCGGAAAGGCTCCCTATGAATGAAAAGGACTTCTTCAAACTCTTGAGATTTCTGGAAATGGATGAGCCCACCTTTTACAAGCGGGTAAATGATTACAAAAAGAAGAGAGAAACCGCCAGCCCGCCCGAAGACATCCGTCCGAAGAAAAATCAAAAAGTGATGCGGAACCAGCGCCAACGCATGATTTGGCAAAACGAGAATCTCGACAACATGAGCCGTCACCAGTGGTGGTTTTATTTCCTGGAATACGAGCACGCAATGGATACCTCGAATAAAATTATCCGCTTGGTCTTGAACTTTCAAAAACAGGGAAACGACTACTCGGTCGTCATTGAAAACACCGGCGATGACTACGCCACCTGGCGGGGACGAATCGTCACAGCTACGGACAGGTTGCTGATTTGTGAGTTGGAAGGCGAAGACAAACGCAAGTATTTCATGGCAAGCATCGAAAAATCAGGTGAAAAATCGCTGTACACTGGAATTTTCCTAAAACACAACGCCGATTCCAAACTCTTTGCCTGTAGCGTTCTTCTGCATCGGATTGAAATTGAAGACGTGCCCCATCCTCACGCAGCAGTCTTCTCCTGGGAACTACCGGAAGAACGGGTAAAAGTGCCGGAACCAATCTGGATGTTCTTTGAAAAGAAGAGCTACGTCCACCTGAAAAACGCAAAAAAATACAGTGTGGACGACCTCTCTAACTGGTTATTGAACAAGCGGGGAATTCGAGGTGAGCACAAAAAGAAGCCCTATTCTTTGTTCGTCGCCGCTCCGGTGGGCGGCGTTAAAGAGCGGGAATTGAAACACGTTCCCGCCTGGCGGGAGGCAGTGGTGGAAAAAACGCTGGAAACCATGCGTCGGCATGGCATCGCAAGCCCGGCGGCATTCCAGCAAGACCTGACTGGGCAACTCCAGGAACTACTCGAATTTAAAATCTGCGGGATGAACCCCTCCAAAACCACCAGCCGCTTTGAGCATCTGCACGGGCAAGTTTTGGAGATTATCCAGCAGTTGAAGAAAAATTGGAACGTGACTATCTATTGCTCTTGGGAGCACACAAGTATAAACGACCATCCCTTCGACCTGCCTCGCCAAGCCATAGACAAAGAGTACACTCAACTGCAACACTCCGAAGCTTTTCTGCTCGTGTGCAATGGTTGTCCGGAAACCTTCTCCTCCTGCTGGATACTCCTGGCGCTTGCGATTTCGATGGGTCTGCCCACTTTCGTGCTGTTTGAATACAAAGACGACCTTCCTTTCATTTTGCAGGAAGGTTGGCAAAGTAAGCGAGTCAGGTTGTTGCAGCTTGGCTCGCTTCAGTTGTCTTCCCGTCAAACTTCCTCTCCTAAAAACCTGCCCTACGAGTTGTTAACTTCCGACCATGCTTGGCGGGATTTGTTCAAAGAGCGAGACCAGATGGCTTGAGCCCTGTGGAAAACTTTCCCTGCTCCCGCCTGAAAAAGCTGCCATTTTGCATCCTTTTGTTTCAAAATCCTGCTTACTTTGCCGCCTCTTCAACCAAATTGATTCACCTTTTAAAAACATTTGAAAATGACAACGCAAGAAATCGCCAACAGACTGGTCGAGCTTTGCCGCAATGGCGACTACGCTACCTGCTACCAGGAATTGTACTCGCCCAACGCCGTCAGTATCGAGCCGGAAGGTTCGCCCGAACCTCGCCGGGCAGAAGGCATGGAAGCCATCCGCAAGAAAGGCGAGATGCTGCAAGGAATGGTGGAAGAAATCCACGGCGGAAGCATAGGCGACCCCATCGTGGCAGACAAGTATTTTGCCTGCGAAATGATGATAGACTGGACGCTCAAAGGCGTCGGGCGGCAAAAAATCTCAGAAATCTGCGTCTATAAAGTGGAGGACGGGAAAGTGGTGAGCGAGGAGTTTTTCTA
>CAZHLB010000108.1:0-13159 GCA_964533005.1 uncultured Saprospiraceae bacterium | reverse complement strand
CCGAAAAAAGTGGAGGTTCTAATCCAGGTGGAGCAATACACGGAAAAATCATTCTCCGTCCCGGTGCGGTTGGCTGGAAACGCTGACAGCATTCGGATTTTTCCATCTTTTGTTGAATTGACGTGCGCCGTCGGCATGAGCCGGTTCGACCAGGTGAAAGCCGAGGATTTCGTAGTGCAGGCTGATTTGCAGCAAAATCATTTTCACCCTGCGCAAAACACGGTTCCATTGACGTTGAAAAGTCAGCCGGACTGGGTCAGAAACATTCAGATTACCCCGAAGTCGGTTGAGTTTTTCATCGTTCAATGAACCTGCTTTTTCTCTCCCCCGAACAGACAGCGGAATTATAGCATTGGTCATAAACTCATTGATAACTATTTGAAGGCAAAGCCTTTGGGAAAATTCCCCGTGTTTTTTCTCAATGGCGAAAAAACCAAAAGAACGAAATGATAATTCTGAAAGTCGTTACAATCGCACTGCTGGTGCTGGTTGGGCTTTTTATCATTGCCTACTTTGTCCAACCTGCGCTGCTGACCTTTCCGTACTCCGCTTTCATTTCCATTTTCGTAAAAAATCCTCCCTTCGTGGATGTCGAAGAGCATTTTCCGCAGCACAAATTGCTGAAGAAAAACTGGCACGCCATCCGGGAAGAACTGGAGGAGGTGCTAAAAAATGAGTCAAACGTGCCCAAGTTCCATGAGGTGGACGGCATCCAACGCTTCATTTCCGCAAGGGACAAAGTACCCTGGCGGACTTTCGTCATCAAAGGCTACGGCAAATGGGTGGAGAGCAACGCTGCCAAAGTGCCCCACACAACTGCATTGCTCAAAGAAATGCCGCAAATCACCTCCGCCATGTTTTCCATCCTCGACGGCGGCAAGCACATCCCGCAACACTTTGGCTTTTTCAAAGGCGTCTTGCGCTACCACCTGGGGTTGGTTGTGCCGACCGATGCGCCTTGCTACATCATCGTCGGAGGGAAAAAATATTCCTGGTCGGAGGGCGAGGACGTGCTTTTCGACGACACTTACATGCACGAAGTTTGGAACAAAAGTGGCAATCGTCGGGCAGTGCTTTTCTGCGACTTGCTGCGGGAACACTCGCTACCGGGTTGGGTGCAAAAGCTCAACCTCGCCATGTTCAACCTGCTTTCCAAATCCCGGCGGCTTGAAAAAGCCTTGAAAAAATCGGAAGTAACGCAAGACATTCGCCAGCCGGAAATGGCATGAATTATTGGTTGATAAGGGTTGATAAAGGTTTATAAGGTTGATAATCAACCCAATAAACCTTTATCAACCCTTATCAACTTTAGCGAAATCACTCACCGTGCGTATACTTATTTGCTCCGCAACTCCCTTTGAAATTGCCCCGCTGCTCAACCATCTCTCCGAAAATTTCACCGCTGTCTCGGATTTTCATTTCAAAAAGGGCGAATTGGAAGTGCTGGTGCTCGTCACCGGCGTCGGCAGCACGTTCACGGCTTTGCGACTGGGCAACTTGCTGGGGCGGGAACGTTTCGAACTTGCGGTGAATGCTGGCATCGCTGGCGCTTTCAATCGAGACTTAAAAATGGGGGAGGTGGTGAACGTGATTTCCGAGCGTTTCGCCGATTTGGGCGTCGAGGAGGCGGATGGGAAATTCACCGACGTGCATGAGTTGGATTTGATTTCGTCGAATGAACCGCCCTTTCAAAATGGCGAATTGCTGAACCTTTCCGCCGCCGAATTTGACTTCCTTCCAAAATGCAAAGGCTTGACCGTGAACAAAGTGCATGGCTTTTTGCCAAATATCGAAGCCATTCAAAACAAGTACCCGGCGGACGCGGAAAGCATGGAAGGAGCGGCATTTTTTCTCGCCTGCCTGCTGGCGAACCTGCCTTTTTTGGAGGTGCGAGCCATTTCAAATCACGTGGAGCCGAGGAACCGGGAGGCTTGGGATTTGCCGCTGGCGATTGAAAATTTGAATGAGGTTTTGATAAACCTGGTCAATTCTTTTTTAGGTTGATAAAGGTTGATTGAGGTTGATAGAGTTGATGCGGATCAACCTTCATCAACCTTTATCAATTATCAACTCACCCCACCCGCACCACCAACTCCGTCTCAATCATAATTTCCTGAAAACCAGCCTCCTCGCCGCTTGGATTTTCCAAAATTCCAAGCAGCACCTCCGCCGCCTGCTCGCCCATTTTGTACGCAAACTGTTCGACCGAAACTGCTGGCGGCGTCTCCATAAAATTGGTAATCGGAAGGTTCGCAAAACTGGCAAAAACTACATCCCTGCCGGGTAGTTTGCCTTTTTCCTTGCACCAGCGCATGGCATGAAAAGCCACATAGTCATTGAAGGCAAAAATCGCCTCCGGGCAACCCGCCGAGTCAAACAACTCCTGCATTTTTCGGGAAACATCTTCGCTACTTAGGTCAGTAAATTTTTCAAAACCTACCGGAATTGCAACGCCAGCCGCAGCCATTGCCGCATGAAATCCCTGCAATCGCTCCTGCGAAATTTCGAGCGAAGCGGGCCCATTCAGCAATGCAATCCGCCGAAACCCTTTTCCCAACAGATGCCGGACGACTGCCTCCGCCCCTGCTTTTACGTTGCAACGGACTTTGTGGGCAGGAAAATCTTTTGGCGCACGGTCGAAGAAAACGACGGGGATTCCAAAGTTCTGCAATTCCAAAAAATGCTGATTGTCAACCGTTTCGGCTGCGATGGAAGCAATGACGCCATCCACCCGGCTGTTCAAAAAGGAGCGGATGGTCGTGATTTCCCGCTCTTTTTTATCCCGGCTTTGGGCGATGAGAACCTGGTAGCCCTTGCCTTCGAGCGCATCTTCGATGCCGGCGATGGCTAACGTAAAAAATTCTTCCCCCAATTGCGGCAGCAGCACCCCGATGGTAAAACTGCGATGCTGGCGGAGTTGCTTGGCGACCTGGTTCGGAACGTAGTGGAGTTGCTTCGCCATGTCCTGCACCCGCATTCTGGTGCGCAACCCAATGCGAGGGTCGTTTTGCAACGCCCTGGAAACGGTGGCAATGGACACGTCGAGCGCACCTGCAATTTCCTTGATGGTGGGTTGATGTTTGAGCATAGGCTTGTTGTGTTTGCGTGAGCCGAGACTTTCCAAGTCTTGAAGACTTGGAGAGTCTTTCTCAAGCCGTCAAAAATTTGCGCAATCGTTTTAATCGCCAAAAACACGGCAAAAAAGCAAGTTTAAAACGTTTGCACAAGCCCAATCGCCGCCGCTCTGAAAATTCCCGTTTCCTGTTGTCGAACCCTTCGGTTTACATTTGACCGGAAACATGAAATTCTATTTGGGATAAACTACTCCCTGCCAAATTCAACTTTTGCAATCCGAAGCGATGATTAGATTTTGATTTTGCTTTAGCTCCAATCCTGCCAAACCTGACGCATTCCTTGTCAGGTCGTGTCTCCCGGCTTTTTTTGCATGAAACTTTACAATTCAACTTCAATATGTACAAAGTCATTACTCTCTGCCTGACCTGCCTGGCGACCTTCCTGTCTGTCGGGGCATTCAGTCAAAACACAATTAAAGGTACGGTGAACGACGAGGCTGGGACGCCCTTGATTGGCGTCAACATCATCGTCCAAAACTCTACCACCGGAACCGTCACCGACGTGAACGGTTCCTACGAACTGGCGGCTAAAAAGGGCGACGTGCTCGTGTTTAGTTACACGGGCTACGTTGGACTTGAAGTCCCGGTGGGCGACAATCCGGTCGTGGACGTAACCATGAAGGAAGGCGTGGACTTGAGTGAAGTCGTCGTCGTTGCTTATGGTTCGCAGAAAAAAGTCACGGTGACGGGGGCGGTTTCTTCGCTGAAAGGCAAGGAACTGGTCAAGTCGCCTGCGGTTGACCTGTCCAACTCGCTGGCAGGCAGGCTGGCTGGGGTGATTGTCATCCAGACCAGCGGCGAACCGGGCTACGACGGGGCGAGGGTTTCCATTCGTGGAACCAACACCCTGGGAAACAGCAGCCCGCTCATCGTGATTGACGGATTCCCTGACCGGGACGGCGGTTTTGGCAGGCTCAATCCGGCAGACATCGAATCCATTTCGGTGTTGAAAGATGCCTCCGCAGCCATCTACGGCGCACGTGCCGCCAACGGCGCAATCCTCATCACCACCAAGCGGGGCAAGTCGGGAAAGCCGAGTATCACCTATTCATTTAATCAAGGTTGGGCGCAACCGACCCGCATTCCCGAAATGTCGAATGCCGTCGAGTATGCCTCGATTATGAATGAATTGCCTATCTACAAATCCATTCCCGTTGCGGAGTGGAGCGCTGCCTCGCAGAGCATTCAAAGCACCGGCGTTTACGATTCGCCGACGGATGGCGTGGGCACGTTGAGCGCAAATTACAGCCCGGAAGCCGTGCAAAAACATGGCGACGGCAGCGACCCATGGGGCTTTCCCGACACCGATTGGTTCGGCGATGCTTTCAGAACCTGGGCGCCGCAGCAGCGCCACAATTTGGAAATGAGCGGCGGCTCGGATGCGCTCACTTATTTCGCTTCGCTGGGCTACGTCGAACAGGATGCCTACTACAAAAACTCGGCGACGAAGTATAACCAGTACAATTTCAGGACGAACCTGAATGCCAAAATCAGCCCTTACATCTCGGCAAACCTCGGCGCTATGATTCGCCGGGAAGACCGGAATTTCCCGACGGAAAGCTCCGGCGCTATTTTCAGGATGCTGATGCGGGGCCGCCCGACCGAACCGGAAGTTTGGCCCAACGGCTTGCCGGGCCCCGACATCGAAAACGGTCAAAATCCTTACGTCATCACCACCAACGCCACCGGCTACGTTGACAATCCGAGGGATTTGACCCAACTCAATGGCGGCATCGACATCTCCAATCCGTGGGTTAAAGGGCTGAAACTGAACCTCTCCGGCGCAGTGGACAAGACCAACGAGCTTGCCAAATACTGGCAAACCCCGTGGATGCTTTATTACTGGGACAAGGTTTCCCGTGAACCGGACGGCACACCGATTCTCGAACCTGCCGTGCGTTCCAACTTCACCGACCCACGCCTGACGCAGTTTTCCGGCTCCGTTTTGAACACCAATCTCACGGCGATTTTGACCTACGACACTAAAATCGGCTCCGACCATAGCATCGGCTTATTGGCTGGCGCAACGCGGGAAAAATTCACCGGGTCGAATTTTAGCGCCTTCCGCCGGAACTACATTTCGGCAGCCATTGACCAGCTTTTTGCGGGTGGCTCGACGCAGCAAAACACGAACGGAAGTGCCTACGAACGTGCCCGGCTCGGCTACTACGGCAGGGTTCAGTACAATTTCAGAGAGAAGTACCTGGCGGAATTTATCTGGCGCTACGACGGCTCGTACATTTTCCCGGAATCGGGCAGGTATGGTTTTTTCCCCGGCGTGTTGCTCGGCTGGAATATCTCCCAGGAGGACTGGTTTAACATCAAAGGGCTTGATTTTCTGAAACTTAGAGCGTCCTACGGTGAGATGGGCAACGACCAGGTGTTTTTCAACAACCAGTTGCAGGAGTACGCTTACCTGGCGACCTACGGTTTTGGGCAATACCCAATCAACAGCGTGGTGGAAGCTACGTTGGTGGAAACGATTTTGGCGAACCCCGATTTCACCTGGGAAAAAGCCAAAAACATGAACCTCGGCTTGGACGGGACGCTGTTCGGCAAATTGGATTTCAGCCTCGAATACTTCCGCAATAAGCGTGACCAGATTTTGATACAAAAGACAGGTTCGACGCCTGCTTCCTCCGGCATCAGTAGTTTGCTCCCGCCAGTCAATGCAGGTGAAGTGGACAACAACGGCTTCGATTTCAGCTTTTTGTACAATGTCGGCAATGCTGATTTTCGCTACAGCTTCGGCGTCAATGGTGGCTACGCAAAAAATACGGTGGTCTTCATGGATGAAATTCCCGGCGCTCCAGACTATCAATTGCAGGAAGGCAAGCCCATCGGAGCTTACCTGGTTTACGAGTCGGACGGCGTTTTCTTAGACCAGTCAGATGTCGAAGCCAACACGTTGGATTACAGCGCCGTCACCGGGCAACTCATTCCCGGCGACATGAAATTCAAAGACCAAAACGACGACGGCAAAATTGATGCGGACGACCAAATCAGGCTGGAAGAAAATGCCACACCCAAATTTTTCTTCGGCGGCACGTTCAACCTGAACTACAAAAACTTCGATTTCTCCCTGCTGCTGCAAGGCTCGACCGGGGCGAGCATTCGGGTGCAAACGGAGTCCGGCGACATCGGCAACTTCACCAAATATCACTACGACAACCGCTGGAGCATTGAAAATCCGAGCAGCGAGCATCCTCGTCTTGCAAGTCGTGGCGACACTTATTTTACAGGCGGCGCCTACGGCAACAACACGTACCACCTGTTCAACAAGGACTACCTGCGTGTGAAGAACATCGAGGTGGGCTACACTTTCAGCAGCGATTTGAGTGGCAAAGTGGGCATTCGTGACCTGCGCCTCTATTTCAATGCGCTGAACCTAATCACGTTCGACAAACACAAAATTTTCGACCCGGAAACGGAGAGCCAATCGGGCGTCTTTTACCCGCAGGCACGGGTGCTGAATTTTGGGTTAAGTCTTTCATTCTAAACACGGCTTTTTTCTTTCAACACATAGTCACATGAGTTCACATAGCTTTTTGAGAATCAGCAAACTATGTGAACTCATGTGACTATGTGTTGAAAAAAAAGTAGTGTTGATTCATTTTACCGAAATGAAAAAATCAATCAAATTTTTCCCTGCGTTGCTCGCCGTGCTGGTCATGTTCCCGCTGGCTTGCAACGACAATTTCCTCGATACGCAACCGCTCGACAAGATTTCAAGCGATGCCACCTGGGCAGATGGGCCCCTTTCGCAAGCCTTCATTTTCAACGTGTATTCCTTCCTCGGCTACGGCGGCTTCGAGGAGCAATCCCTCGCTGGCATCAGCGACGAAGCGATGTTCACCCACGCAGGCAGGAACATCAACAACTTTACCGAAGGCACGGAAAGCCCCGGCAGTTTGGCTTGGACAAGTCCGACTTACGAATGGGGCAGGATGTATCTCGCCATTCGCCAAGCCAATATTGCGTTGACGAATTTGCCAAACGCCACTTTCAGCGACACGCAATTGAGAGACCGATTGATGGGCGAGGCGCATTTTCTGCGGGCATATTATTACCAGCAATTGCTGCGCTACTACGGCGGTATTCCATTGATTGACAAGCCTTACGGCTTGGATGAGGACTATAATATCGCACGTAGTTCGTATGCCGATTGCGTCAGTTTCATCGTCGCCGACCTCGACCAAGCCGCCACCTTGCTCGACGGCAAAACGGAGACGGCAGGCAGAGCATCCAAACTCAGCGCATTGGCTTTGAAAGCACGTGTGCTTCTGTATGCCGCCAGCGATTTGCACGACGCCGCCACTGTTCAGGCGAAATCATCTGCATTTTCCGGTTATTCGAACATTGACCTCGTCGCCTACACTTCCGGCGACCGCACCGCCCGCTGGCAGGCTGCCCAAGCTGCGGCACTGGCAGTTTTGAATACAGGCACGGGTTACAAAATGGACTTGGGAGCGCCGGTTTCGGCGGCAGAAGGTCAGAAAAACTACGTCTCGATTGCGATGGGCGGCAAAAGCGCAATAGGCGACGCAGCCGCTGCGGTGGAGTTGATTTTCCAGCGCACCCACACGCCGGAATTTACACAGGAAGACAATTGGCCCCTCGGCGGCATCCATTACGGCATCAACAATGGGCCCAACGGCTACCACAATTGGGCAGGCAACACGCCCATCCAGCAATTGGTGGACGATTATGAAATGATGGACGGCAGCAAATTCGACTGGAACAACAGCCAACACGCCGCCGAACCGTACTCAAACAGAGACCCTCGTTTCTACGCCACCGTCCTCTTCGACGGCTCCGACTGGAAACCGAGACCGTCCGACGTCGCAGGCATTGACCCTGCCAACCAGATTCAAACGGGCTACTACGACGACGGCAACGGCGGTTTGCTCAACGGCATTGACACCCGTGAATCATCCATCGAAAACTGGAACGGCAGCCGGACGCACTACTACACTCGCAAATTCATTGACGCCGACCCCGGTTTGCCGGACAATCAGTCCAATGCGCAGACCATTCCGTGGCCCTTCATCCGCTACACGGAAATGGCGCTGAACTATGCCGAAGCAAGCATCGAATTGGGGCAGGAAGCAGAAGCGAGGGATTGGATGAACAGAATCCGTTTCCGGGCGGGCATGCCTGCCATCAACGACTCCGGCAATGCCCTTCGGGAACGCCTGCGCAACGAGCGCCGTGTCGAATTGGCTTACGAAGAGCATCGTTACCACGACGGTCGGCGCTGGCTCATCGGCGAGGATTTGGGCAGCGGCATCCAGGCTATCAACGTGCAAGCCACGCTCAAACCAGGCAAGTCGCCGCTCGTGCCTTACCGCCATGACAAGTCGGTGTACGACTATACCTACACCGTTTTCAACAACACGGACAACGAGACCCGTGTGTGGAACGACAAGATGTATTACCGCCCCATCGGCAGGGACGAAATCAACCGGAATAATTTGCTGGTGCAAAATCCGGGGTATTGATGCTCGTTCCGTATCGCCAAACTCCAGTTTGGCGATGTCACCTTTCGCCAAACTGGAGTTTGGCGACACGGATATTTCAACCGGGATATTGATTTTAATGCTCCCCCAATCCTTGCAAAGGGTTGGGGGAGTGTTTGTTTTGGAAGAAATTTCGGTTCGCTGCTTTCCGGCAATACTTTCTAACTTTGAGAAAAAAAGGGACAGATGAAGTTAGCCAATCCAATTTATGACGCCGTTTTCAAGTACCTGATGGAGGACACGGAAATTGCCCGGCGGTTTTTGGCAAGAATAATTGACGAAGAAATCGTCGAGATAAGCCTGCGTCCACAAGAATATTCGGGCACTTCTCCGAAACATGAGTTAACCCTATTTCGGCTTGATTTCAAGGCGACTATTAAACTGAAAAAAGAGGAGAAGAAGAAGAAAGATAAAAACTGGCAAGCCAACCACAAGACGGTATTGATAGAGCTTCAAAAAGCAAAACAGGTAGAAGATTTAGGGCGATTCAGGCGCTACCTGGGCGACAACTACCGCAAAACCGACGAGATAACATTGCCCGATGGCTCGAAGAATCAAGTGGAATTGCCCATCGTGACAATTTACTTTTTGGGTTTCCCAATGCCGCCGGTCGAAACCTCTGCCCTGAAAATCAACCGGATTTATACTGACTTAATTACCCACCAGGTATTGAATGTCAAGACGAAATTTGTAGAATTGCTCACCCACGATTGTTTCGTGATATTGATTAGCAAATTACCACCGAAAGAGCGTTCTGAACTGGAAAGGATTCTGAAAGTTTTCAATCAATCGTATGCCATGTACGGCGACAATAAATTCCTTGAAATTTCAGAGGAAGAAATTAAAGGGGATGAATTGCTTGAAATGGTGGCGAAAAGGTTGAGAAAAGGGGCAATGGATGAAGAGCTTCTGCGAGAGATTGAAATAGAAGAAGAAGTAGATGAAATGATTGACCAGTATATCCGTGAAATGGAAGATTTGAAGGAAAGGATAAAAAAGAGAGATGAAAAAATTAAACAGAGGGATGAAAACCTGAAACAGAAGGATGAAAGCTTGAAACAGAAGGATGAAAGCTTGAAACAGAAGGATGAAAAAATTCAGGAACACGAACGTCTCATCGAAGAATTAAAACGACAATTAAAAGATAGACAATAATCAACCCCCCCTTGCAAAGTATTCATTTTCAACGACATGAAACAAACCAGCAAACTCACCGCAGTACTTCTGGCGCTTTTTATCCTCACCATATTTTCCTGCAAAAAAGATATCGAGCCAGAAAAAACTGACGACTCGGAAGCCGCCATATTCCAATTATTACCTCCCGAAAAAACAGGCGTTGCCTTCCAAAACGCCCTCGAAGAAGGCTTGAACACCAATATTTTGATGTACGAATATTTCTACAACGGCGGCGGCGTGGCGGCGGGCGATTTAAATGGCGACGGATTTACCGACCTATATTTTACCTCGAATATGGGCGAAAACAAGCTCTATTTAAATACTGGAAAAGGCAAGGAAATCAAGTTCACCGACGTCACCGCAGCTTCCTGGGCAGGCGGCAGGCCGGGCCCCTGGAAAACTGGCGTTAATCTCGTTGATATCAACGGCGACGGCAGGCTCGACATATACTTGTGTTATTCCGGTGCAATGCCGGAGGAAAAACGCCGCAATCAATTATTTATCAACCTCGGAAATAAAGATGGCGGCTTGCCTTATTTTGCTGAAAAAGCCAATGAATACGGGCTTGACAGCCCTGCTTTCAGCAACCAATCCTATTTTTTGGATTACGACCGGGACGGCGATTTAGACATGATATTGCTCAACCACAACCCGAAAAACCTGCCCATGCTGAACGAAGCGCAGACGGCAGAACTCTTCAAAACCGATGACCCGCTCAAAGGCATCCGCTTGTTCCGGCAGGATAACGGGCGCTTCTCGGACGTGACGAAACAGGCGGGCATTAGCGGCTCTCAATTAAGCTATGGTTTGGGAGTTGGCATCAGCGATTTTGACGGAGACGGTTGGGCTGATTTTTATGTTTCCAACGACTACAACGTTCCGGATTACCTGTATTTGAACAATCAAAACGGCACGTTTCGCAATGCCTTGCCCGACGCAATCGGGCACACGAGCCAATTCAGCATGGGCAACGACGTGGCTGACCTCAACAACGACGGACTGCCCGACCTCATCACCCTCGATATGTTGCCGGAAGACAATGCCCGCCAAAAACTCCTGCTCGCTCCCGATAATTATGGCAAATTCGACCTCAACCTGCGCAGCGGTTTTTATTTCCAATTCATGCGGAATATGCTGCACTTAAATAATGGGAATTGGGGTGGGGGAGTGGCTTTCAGCGAAATCGGGCAATATGCAGGCATATCCAATACCGACTGGAGTTGGTCTGCCCTCGCGGCAGATTATGACAACGATGGCTGGCGGGATTTATACGTGACCAACGGCTACAACCGGGATTATACCAACCTCGATTTTATCAATTACATGGATGATTACGTGGCGAAAAAAGGGCGGCTCGTGCGGGAAGATGTTTTGGAAATAATTAAAAATATGCCTGCTTCCGACGTGATGAATTATATGTTTCGGGGCAGTGAAAACTTAAAATTCGAGCAAGTAAATCAGGCATGGGGAATGGCTCATATTTCCAACAGCAACGGCGCTGCATATTCCGATTTAGACAACGATGGCGACCTCGATTTAATCGTCAATAACATCAACAATCCTGCTTTTATTTATGAAAACACAAGCGGTAAAAATGAGCGGAATTACCTGCAAATTCAACTATCCGGAGCAGGCGGGAACACGCAAGGAATAGGCGTAAAAGTCAACGTTTATGCGGGCGGCAGGCAATATTTTTCAGAGCAATACCCGGCACGTGGCTACCTGTCCGCTGTCTCGGACATATTGCATATCGGGCTGGGAAATGCGGCAAAAATTGACTCGTTAATTGTCACCTGGCAAAGCGGGAAGCGGCAAAAGCGGGCAGATATTGAAGTTAATTCCAGGGTTAAATTGGAGGAGAAAAATGCCGAAATTGCAAAGCCAATCCAGGCAGCTATTTCGC
Source organism: uncultured Saprospiraceae bacterium (assembly GCA_964533005.1). GTDB lineage: Bacteria > Bacteroidota > Bacteroidia > Chitinophagales > Saprospiraceae > UBA6168. Next base: position 1,427 of record CAZHLB010000108.1, on the reverse strand, counting down.
CCATATTTTCACCCATACTATCCCCCATTGAATATTTCAATTCACGGCTTGCAGCCAGGGATTTTGACCGACAAAAATTGTTGATTAGCCAACTTTCAACGCATAGCCCGTGCATGGCTACGGGCGATTTAAATGGCGATGGACTGGAAGATTTTTTCATCGGCGGAGCTGCCGGGCAGAGCGCATCGGTTTATTTTCAAACTAAAAATGGAGGTTTTGTTTTGTCAAAAAACCCTGCTTTCGAGCAGGATAAAAAAAGCGAAGCCGCCGACGCCATCATCTTCGATGCCAATGACGACGGGCATCCCGACATTTTTATCGCCAGCGGCGGCTACCACAATTTCCAGCCGAACGACCCGCTGCTGCAAGACCGACTTTATCTCAACGATGGCAAAGGCGTTTTCAAAAAAAGCACCGGCGCATTGCCCAACCTGCCCGGCAGCAAAGGCTGCGCCGCTGCCGCAGACCTCAACAACGACGGGCATCTTGACCTTTTTGTGGGCGGTAGGGTAGTGCCTGGCAGGTATCCCGAAACGCCTTTCAGTTCTATTTTTTTAAATGATGGCAAGGGGAATTTCAGCGACCAAACTGCCGCCGTCGCCCCGGAATTGGCGAGCCTCGGCATGGTTTGCGACGCTGCCTGGGCAGACGTGAGCGGCGACGGGCAATCGGATTTAATTGTGGCTGGCGAATGGCTCCCGGTGAGCATATTTGTCAACAACAACGGGAAATTGAAAAATGAAACGGCGGCATATTTAGGCAAGAATTATTCGGGTTTTTGGAACCGCATTGCAGTTGCCGATTTAAACAATGACAATAAGCCGGATTTTATCGTCGGCAATTTGGGAACAAACACACAAATCCGTGCATCGGAAGCCCAGCCCGCCGAGCTATATTTTTCCGATTTCGATAAAAACGGCTCTGTTGACCCGGTTTTATGTTTCTATATTCAAGGCGAATCATACCCTTATTTGACCCGGGATGAATTGCTGGGGCAAATGAGTTTTTTTCGGCAAAAATATACCAGCTATAAAAACTACTCCACCGCCACGCTGGAAGAATTATTTTCAAAATCAGAATTGTCAAAAGCCGGGCATTTGATTGCCAACCACCTGGAAACCAGCGTTTTCCTGAGCAATGCTACCGGAAAATATGACATACTGCCGCTGCCCGCCGAGGCGCAATATTCGCCCATTCATGCCATCCATATTTTGGATTTTGACAAAGACGGAAATCAAGATTTGCTACTTTGCGGCAATAATAACAACCTAAAATTGCGCCTCGGGAAAGCCGATGCAAACTATGGAATGCTGTTTCGTGGCGACGGAAAAGGGGCGTTCAAATATATTGACCAAATGACTTCCGGTTTGAGGCTGAAAGGCGATGTGCGGAGCATATCGCAGGTGGGAAATTTGATTTTATTTGGG
>CAZHLB010000107.1:0-13172 GCA_964533005.1 uncultured Saprospiraceae bacterium | reverse complement strand
TGAAAAATTGAAAATTTTTCAACTTCAACATCCAAATCGCACCTGTCAGCTTTAGGCTACAGCCTTGAGATTTTGCAAAGAAATTAAAGGATAAGCAGCTAAAATGATAGGATTTTCCCACCGATGAAAGATTTGTCAGGCAGCCTGATAGAAATGTAGGATGCCATGCAATAAACGTCAGAGCGAAGGGGACGAAATGGCTGCACCTTTCGGGTGAATGCATCGGACAGTTTTTGTCGAAACCAATGAAAAACTGCCCACTCCACCTGCTCGCTCATCGCATTTCCCACCTTGAAGAATGAGGAAAAATCGAACCGTTCACCCTGTCTGTTTCTTCGCCACTGGCGAGGGAGCAGGCGCAAAATCTTAGCCTTATGAAAAAGATTACTCCCCTTTTCCCAATCATTTTCTTTGTATTTGTCAATGCCTTCGGGCAATGGACAACGACCAACCTATCCGAAGGGAAAGAGCAGATGGGCTCGGTAGCATACGGCTCGAAAGTTTGGTTCGGCGGAGGCGCTAACCTTACTGATGTTCTAAACGTGGTGGAAATTTACGACCTCACCACCGGGGAATGGACGCAGAAACAACTCTCCATTCCAAGGCAGTTTCCCGCAGCAGGTGCAATTGGTGGCAAGGTGTTCTTTGCAGGCGGCATCAACTTCCTGAACTTCGAACATTACTCCAGGGTGGATATTTTCGACACCCTGACCCAGGTTTGGACGACGGCTGAACTCTCCGCCCAAAAGATGGACGTGGCGGCAGCCAGCTATGGAGACCAGTTGTTTTTTGCAGGAGGCGTTAACCTGGAAACGGGCGTCAACGATTCCACCATTGATATCTACCATGCCAGCACCGGAACATGGACTAAGGCTTTCCTTTCGCAGTCCGGGGCTGTCAGGGCGGCGGTTGCTGGCTCCAAAGTGGTTTTCGTGGGCGCTGCCTTGATGGATATTTATGATGCAGCCACCAACACCTGGACAGTCGAAAGTCTTCCTGACCCAAGGTTGTTTACGGGCGTGACAGCGGTGGGCAACCAAATCCTCATTGCGGGAGGCATTCACTTCGATAATACGCCTTCCGAGCGGGTGGATATCTATGACCTAAGCACCGGGGCATGGACGATGTCAAACCTGTCAGTGTCCCGTGGTTTTATCAACAATGCCGTAACAGTATGCGGAAAAGCATTTTTTGCAGGCGGCGGTATTTTCGACCTCCCCACCCTTGCCTGGACTTCCGCCAGCGATAGGGTGGACATTTACGACCCGACAACGGGCGAATGGACTACCGCCCAACTCAGCCATTCGGTGATAAACCATTCGGTGGTCGCCATTGGGAACCAGGTGCTGATTGCCGGAGGAGGTGACCCGGCGCCGCCTTATTCAGACTTTTCTACCGTGGATATTTATTCCTGCCCCGGAACCCTTCTCGATGCGCAGTTCACCCACGGCGACTCGCTGCGCACCTACAAACTTTACGTCCCGGCTGCCTATGACGGCAGCGAAGCCTATCCCTTGGTCATCGCCTTGCACGGCTCCGGGCAGACCAACGACTTTTTAATTAACTTTTCCCGGATGAACGAGGTCGCCGATGCAGAGCATTTTTTGGTCGCTTACCCTCAAGCACTTTGGGTATATGATGTAACTGCCGTGCCTCCTTTTCCTCCCACTGACGTGGCTTGGAATACAGGCGGCGGAGCAACGTCGGTCAACGACGACGTGGGATTCATGAGCCGGATGATTTACAAAATCGGTCTCTCGCACCGGGTTGACCCGGCACGGGTGTACGCTTGCGGATTGTCCAGCGGTGGGCAAATGAGCTACCGGCTGGCTTGCGAGTTGTCCGACCGGATTGCCGCCTTCGCTTCCGTTTCGGGGATGATGCCGGCAGACGTGCCTTGTTCCAATGGCGGGCGTCCCGTTCCGCTCATGGAAATACACGGGACAGCTGACCCCATCGTGCCCTTCGACGGCATCCCGCCCTACAACTTGTCCATCCCTGACGGCATCGCTTTTTGGGTCAGCCACAATGGCTGCGACGCCACCCCGACGGTCACCCAATTGCCCGACCTGGTCACGACGGACAATTCCACCGTCACCGTGAAATCCTACGGCAACTGCGACGCCGGGACGGAAGTGCTGCTGTATGAAATCGTCGGCGGCGGGCACCCCTGGCCCGGTTCCACCGTGCCTTTCGTGCCGCCGTTTTTGGGGCAAAGAAATGAGGACATCAACGGCTCGGCGGAGATTTGGAATTTTTTCAAAAACCACACTCACCCCGACCCGGTGCGGACGCAGTTTCCCTGGCACCCAGCACCCGTTGTAAATACTTTCGGGCTTGATAATCTGTTGCCCTCTTCCGTCATCCGGCTGAAGGATTTCGACAACGACGGCACTATGGAGGCTTTCGTGATGACCGGGGAAAACAGGTACTACGAAAACACGGGCAGCGATGCTGTTCCCCAATTCGTGCTGGCAGCAACCAACCCTTTCGGCATCCCGCCATTTACGGGGATAGTCAACGGGTTTGTTTTCGATTTGGTGGACATTGACGGCGACTGCGACCCGGATATTTTTCAGGCATCCTTCAATGACTCCAATACCGGAAACCCGCTGCGTTTCCTCGAAAACACGGGTACGCCGGATGCGCCCTGGTTTGGCGATTCGCAGGTGGAATTGAACCCCTTCGGCTTTGTGCAGCCGGTTTCCGAATCCGTTCCGGGTCAACTCCTGGGAGGCTTCTCCTGGCCTACCCTCGTGGACATCGACGCTGACAATGACTACGACCTGTTCTTTAGTGGCAGGTTCCTACAGTCAGCCTCACCGGTTTTCGATGAAAACATCTACTTCTACCGCAACGACGACCCCTCCGGCAAGGGCACTTCCCCGCATTTCACGGGACCCATCAAAAACCCGTTCAACCTGACGCTCCCGGCAGTCGTCCCCAATGCCAATATCGTCTCCCGCTTCGTGGACGTGGACTGTGACGGCGACTGGGATTTGTTCGCCACGTATGCAGGTACCTTGATTGCTTATTTTGAAAATAACGGGACAGCGAATGTTCCTAATTTTTCTGACAGCCCCGTGATATGGTGGGCAAACGACCCGCCACTCCCGCCAGGCTTTCACCCCTACATCTTCGGAGACTGGATGGACGTTGGCGCAGACGGAGATATGGACCACATTACCAGTAGCAATACAGGTCCTGTACTTTTTTTTGAAAATATTTCGGATGGGGCGATGGCTTGCCAGCTTGCCAAACAGGCTTGCAACATGACTGCCCGCGTTCAGTTCATCCACGCTGCCGACCACGAGACCGTGCGCCTCGTCGCCAACGGCGAAACCATTCGGGAACCCTTCGCCTACCAAACCGCCACGCCGTTCATGGAAGTGCCAGCCGGTGTGCCGCTCGAAGTGGACGTGGTGGTGAAAGACCCCTGGTCCTCCAACCCGGACGTGCAACTGCCACTGTATTTCACGCCGAACAGAACCTACGTCGTGCTGCTGAAAGGCACGTTCGACCCCAATGACCCATACCCGTTGGATTTCTCCGTCTTCGACAAAGGCAGGGAAGAAGGCACTGCCCCCAACATGGTGGACTTTCTTTCCGTGCGGGGCGGACCCGACATCCCCGTGCCGATTGACGTGGTGGTGGTGGGCGGACCGAAACTGGCGGACGACGTGCTGTACGGCCAGTTTGGGGCGGACTACGTCAGTTTGCCTGCCGGTTCATTTGTCCTAAGCCCTACGCCAGCCAACAACAACGACATCATTTTAGACCCCTTTCAGGCGAACATGGGCTTCTGGAAAGGCAGGTCTGCCGTGAGTTTTGGAACGGGGTTCGTTGGCAACGGCACGTTCCAACCCTGGGTCGCCCTGAGCAACGGCGGCACTTTCCCGCTCTTTCCGCCGCCGGGGTCGAACAAGCCGCAGCTTTTGGTTGGAAAGAATTTGAGTGGCAATCTGCAAGTCGCCCCGAACCCTGCGAGCCATTCCATGCAGGTGCAACTGACGGTGACGGAAGCGGCGGCGAGCAGCCTGTCGCTGTTCGATGCGAATGGCAGAATGGTGCTGGAAATGGATTTGGGGGAGCTGCCGGTTGGTTACCTGCCGGTGGATTTGGACGTGAGTGAGTTGGTGGAGGGGGTTTATTTCTTGAAATATAGAAATGGAGCGTTGCTTGAAGTGGAGCGGCTGGCAGTGATGAGCCGGTAACGCACAACGTCGGCAGGGTTTTGAACCCTGCCGACGTTCAAACAGAGGTTGCCGGTGATTTTTCTCATTAAAACCGGGTGACCGAAAGGGCTGGCGGGAGGGAAGTGTTTTAACTTAATTTAACCCCGTCAAATAAAAACAGCTATGCAGACCCTCAGCCAGATTTATGAAATGAAAGAATTTTCCCATTGATGAGAGATTTGTCAGACAGCATGATAGAAATGTAAGAGGGATGCAATATCCGTCAGAGCGAAGGGGATGAAATAGCTGCATCTTTCGGACAAATGCGTAGGGCAAATTTTGCCAGAAAGTGGAAAAAACAGACCTCTCTACCTGTTAAACCAAAACAATGAGGACACCCCCAAAATGAAAATGTCTTTATCTATGTTTGCAAAAGATGAAATATTAAAGTTTATTGCCAATGGCGAGACGAGAAAAGCAATTGATGCATTGCTTGAAACAACCCATCAGTATGATGAAAATATTTACGAGGAAGTAGCGATTCAATCAGCGAGATACGAGTTGTATAAAAAAGACGATAGGAATGGTACGCTGGATTCTTCAAGCCAGGATGTTCGAGTGAGCAGGATAAATAATGCCCTTATTGAAATTGTCCGAAAACTGCCTGAAGGGAAACTTTCGGGTACTGCATTGAAGCAAATAGGAAGCCCGATTCAAAAGGCTTATTCATGGAAGCATGTAAGAGTGGTTGCTTTGGTAGCCCTTGCAGTGTTAGTGGTAGTATTTGGTTCGATTATGATATCCCAATGGAACGGGCAAGGGAAAGAGGGTACTTCAGCGGTAGAGCCTGACACTACTCAGATTGTAAATAATCCGACGCAAAACGGTAACTCCGAAGTTAACTATCCGGCCAACCAACCCATTGCTAAAAATCCTAATGGTCATGGTTCATCTCCAAAGGTATCCCAGGCAAAGAAAAAGTCTGAGGTGCAAAACCAGGGAAATGATACTTCTCAACCCGGTAATGACCTATCATCTGCCAACACAAAATCAGAAACAAAGGGGCCTAAAGTCGTTGATACTGACGGCAATCCATACGAGACAATTAAGATAAAAAGCCAATATTGGTTAGCATCTAACTTAAATTTTAAAACAACAGATTCATGGTGCTATAATGAATTCCCAAATTCTTGCATGAATTATGGAAGGTTATATACTTGGGAAGATGCGAAACGTGCCTGTGCGTCCTTAGACAATGGCTGGCGGTTGCCTACTGATCAGGAATATAAGGAATTAGCACTTTCGCAAAATGGCTACTTCATGATACAGCCTGACTTTACTTTTAAAATGATTGGAGATAATCCTAATTTGACCTATACCAAGCTATTAATAAATGGAGATAGTGGTTTTAATGCTATGTTATCGGGACGCAGAAATGAATTTAATAAATTCGATTACCTTGAAACCGTTGGGTTCTATTGGACTGCCAATGCTTTTGACAATAATTTGGCTTGGGTATGGATGTTAATGAAAGTAAACCCTTTAGATGGATCCATAGCAAATTCTACTGGCCCGATTCCCTGGTTTAAGACTAATGGGCATTCTTGTAGATGCATAAAAGATGTCAATTGAATTGATGCCCTCCCCAAAACCCACCTCTGGAGGCTTTTTAGGGTTGATTTGAGATTTTTATCTCGCAAAAGCGACATAAGAATCCCAGGTTTCAATTCTTTTCAAAAATGTCCAGTAGTATGCTCCTTCCCTCACGTTGAGTGCCATTTTTTAACTATAAAAAAAGAAATTATGCCTACTTCAGAAGAATTACCAATTAATGTTCCCTGGAAACTTGTGGCAGCAAGTCCTGACATGATGGACACTAAATACTGCAACAAGCAGTTCCCTTATGCATGGCGTTCATCTTTAGCAATCTACACTTACGAGCTATCGGAAAGCGAGTTGCCAAAAGAATATAGCGACCATCATATTACCTACATAAAATTAGCCTGTAGCATTACAGGATATCAGCCATCCAAAGAAGAAACTCAAAGGGGGTTTGTTTCTTTTCCGAATGTGCCAACAGAAGAGATGAAGCGCATTATGTCAGAATACTTTGCATGTTATGGAGTATTGGTTAACGTTGCTGTTTTTCCAGATCCACTCTTACAGCCTAAAGAGGTTTCGCCCTTTACTTATCCATGTATTATTGACTTCGAACCTAAATCCAGGGAATTGATTCAAGCAGCCACTGAAAAAGGTGAAGTCTTGACCGCTTCATTTTCTGAAGTAAAAACAGATAAAACGTTTATTCACACTCACACAACTAAGATAGGACTCGAGCTTGGTGGGAAAGCCACTTTGGGTTCAAACAACCCTAAAGGTGATGCGAAAAGTGGTTCCGGTGATGCGAAAAGTGGTTCCGGTGATGCGAAAAGTGGTTGGGGAGCCGAATTAAACGCTAAGCTATCCGCTGGGTGGGAAGATTCAGATCAAGAAAAACGTACGGTCCAATCTGATGCTTCAAGAGAAAGGAAAGAAACGCAAGGTACCACTACTACTATTAGTCAGATGTATAATCTGCTTACTGGCTACCATGTTGGTACAAATCGTGCAGTTTTTCTAATGCTCCCTCGACCACATACGCTACAGCCTACTAATAGGCGCACTTTTGCCCAAGGTCTGCGTATGATAGAGGGGATTCAAGAATTCTTCCTTGTAGTTTCGATGCCAAAGGAAATAACACGATATTGCATTGAGGTTAATCTTGAAACTGGGCATTTCCCTGAAGAAGTGAAGTTAGAGTATCCAAAAATTGAGTATGAAACTAATTCGGAAAAATTTTGGGTTATTAAGTTCGCTGGGAAGGATACCTGGAGTGAAAATAGAGTTAGGATTGATACCACTAAACACCTTACTAATGGTTGGGAAGTTGACCGAACAAAAGGCGATTTACCGGGACACGAAGGAATTCGTGAGGTAAAGGAGATGAATGAAACGAATGGTGCAGCAGTGGATCATTTGAGAGACTATGATTACCGAGCGTTAGATGACAGCACGGTAGAGGTCGTCGGATCTATAGCAGGAGATGTCCGGATAAAGGGAGAAGGGGATGACGATGCTAATTTCAAAAAACTTTATGAAGTATTTACCCGCCGACCAAAAACTTTAGTCGCAGATGCCTTGCCTAAAGTCACTACCCCTTTCCTAATTACAAGTCGTTCCCTTTGTGTGTGTCTTGGTTACGTTGATCTTAAATTAAAGGAGTCAGTATCAAAAAGCCTGGGCGATAGTATTGTAGATGTTCAGAAAATTATCGTTCCAATGGGGTTGCTCTCTTCATCAACATCAAGTATTGAATCTCCTCAGCCAATACCCAACTTTGAGGAACTACTTAAAGAAATCCAGGTTGCCATGACCAATAGCTGGCGTCTTCCAACACGTCAAGTATTTGGAGAGGTAAATTTCTTGGATAGTGATTATTTTAAAGATCGAATCCGGGAAGTATTGCCTGAAAGAGAGCTTCACATACCTATTTCGAAGTTGGGGGTGATATCTGAAAAGGTAGTTAATTTATTGGGCGAGAAATGCACTATTGGTGATGTGCTTGCAATGGATATTGACGCATTTGCAGAGAGAACAAAATTGGATGTTTCAGAGGCGATTAAAGAAAGGAGGAAGTTATTGGGCTACAAGAAGTAATTCTGAGTCTCTTTTTTTCAGGATAAAGCCATTTATGTCCATGAATGAACTGAAAACCTATCCCAAATGGTGGGGCGAAACGGACGGTAGCGAGAAGAACGAATAGTTTTTGAAAACTCAATATTATCATCATGGCAAACGAATCAAAAGATTGGGGATCGTGGATAAGGTGGGGTATCGGTCTGCTGGTCACACTAATTGGAAGTGGTGTAATTTTTACCTATCTAAAATTGCAGCAGGAAAAAAAGGAAAAATGCCGGCAGGAATATCAGGATGTCCTTAACGCATGGGAAAACTTCTCACCGCAACCCATATCGCAAGCCGACAATCCTGAATACCTGACTCCTTTGGGCAGATTGGATCTCGAATCGGGACTGGTTAGCGCCAATCCGGGAAACGACAGGCAATGGGACTTGCTTTTTGGCTGTTGGCCCGACAACTATGAATCGTTGAGGACATTATCGGGTGTTTCCTGGGTCGAATTAGGGTTAGTTGATTTTGAAAACATCGGATACAGGAATATCAGAGATGCGAACTTTAATACTTCTATTAACTCCAATACCGGATATTCGGACATATATTTTGCACATAGAAGTAATGTGCCGGGCGAAGGGTATGTGTTTTTGATAAAAACACCGGAAGGAAATGTTGGGAAACTTCAAATAGTTGGTTACGAAAATGACGCAAACCCCCAAGCTGCCCGTCGGATGAAAATCAGATACAAGTTATACCCCGTTGTGCCCGACTCTTCCAAACCATTTCCTCCTGATTGTTAATGCCATAACCCAACTCTCCCTTGGGCGAGTTGCCGGTGGGCTACCTGCCGATGGATTTGAATGTGAGCGGGTTGGCGGAGGGGGTGTATTTTTTGAAATACCGGAATGGGCAGTGTTTGAAATGGAGCGGGTAGCGGTGGTTCGGAAATAGAATAACTGAAGTGTCGGGGGGTCTGGCACTAACCCCGCCCCGTTGCGAAACCCCCCCACCCCGGGGCAACAACGGATTTTACACTAATACAAGATTTCTCAGAGCGCCTGCAAGAAATGTCAGAAGTGTTGAGACATCAGTCAGAGCGTGTTGGAATGAAGCGACCTCACCTTTGTGGCGAAAGCATTAAACCCGGTATTCAGTATTTAATCCAGTTGTTCACCAAAAAAAATCAGTCATGAAAAAGCTTTTGAAGATTCTGTTTGCAGCATTACTGCTGTCAGCCGCAACGAATTCAACCACCAAAATTGCGGCGCAGGAACCGAACAAAGAGCCGCAGGAAACTTTAAAACCTGCGAAAAACCAGGAAGCCGTAGCCCTTTTCCTGAATCTCTATGACCGCTACGCAAAGGATGCCAAAAACAAAACTGAGTTTGACAGGCTGATGGAAAAAAGCTTGGAAAACCGACCCGGTGCAAGAGAAAGGGCAAAACGGGTCATGGAAACATTCAGGAAGATTCCTTTGGAACAGCGGAAGGCGATGCTTGGAAAATGGGCGGATGTTCCTGGCAAAACGACGATTTCAGACGAACGTTACCAGACAGTTTTCGACCAGGTGGCGATGCAAAAAAACGAGATTGATAAAATGGACCTCGCCATAGAAAAAAAAGACCCCGATTTGCCTCGCTCCAAAATGAGTCCTAAAGATTTGAAGGAGGCAAAAGACAAAAAGCCGGTAACGGACAATGGAGGCAAAGACAACATGGAGTCATTCTATCCTGATTTGGACCCATTGCTTTTGGTGTGGGAACGCCAGAACCACGTTGCTACTTCAAATCACGATTTGCAAAGAATAGGCTTGTGTTTTAGAGGACTTCGCTGCAAGGAGGAAACAGATTGGGATGGCGGCTCCGCAGCCGATGAAGTTTATATTGTCGCTACCGTCATAGACGCAGGCAATATCACGACTTCGAAGTTGCCGATGGGAGGGCATTATGAAGCCAATGAAACCTACGAGGATTTAGACACGGGGGACAAGCGCGGTGGTCCGACGCGGTACATTTGGCATACAAGAGCGGGCGCAACGCAGATAGCCTTGATTGTTACCGTGATTGAAAAAGATGATAGCGACATGGAGGATGTTATCAACTTTATTGAGGACGTTACAGAATTTGGCTCCACGCTCTGCATGGCACGTGGAAGGGGGTTTTGGTGCAGTATGGGCACCACCGCTTTAACCAATGGCTTGGAATTCTTCCTCTTAGACCTTCCTTTTGAAAATAAGGATGACCTGATTGAAACGGTCGTGTGGGGCGGTGATAACGGCGACTTTTTTATTTCAGAAAGAGAGATGAGCAATTACCTCGACCAGGCTGACCAGGAATGGAAGGACATCATGTTCGATTTTCGGACTTTGCACGACAAGTATGAAGGGGCAAACTACCGGGTCATGTTTCGATTTCAATGGGAGGATTAAGAGGTTAGATTCGCACCAATAAGTTTTGTGAAACCAGACCTGTCAGCACTGCGAGTGCTGACAGGTCTGATTAGTTTTAAAAAACTCGAGCCATGAAATTCACTTTTACTATCCTCCTGCTTGCTGTTTCTTTGACGGCGTCTTTTTCTCTTCTTTCTCAAACCACCACCAACATCCAGCAACCTGTCAGCATCAACAACGACGGCACAGCACCCAACGCCAGCGCCATGCTCGACGTGCAGGCTACCGACAAAGGTATGCTCGTGCCACGCATGACTTCAGCGCAACGAATGGCAATCGCCTCGCCCACTATTGGCTTGCTCGTATTCGATATTACGACAGGCAGTTTTTGGTTTTACACCGGGGCGGCTTGGGTTAATATAGCCTCCCCGAAAGTACTTGCAGATGCTGACGGAGACACAAAAATTCAGGTAGAGAAAAGCCCTGACGAAGACATTATTCGGTTTAACCTGGGCGGTACGGAAAACATGGTTTTGCAAAAGAATGCCAGCGGGCAAACCCATCTGGATTTATTCAGTCCGTTGAGCAACACATTTGTAGGGCAGAACACGGGCAATGGCAATACGACTGGCAATTACAACACAGGCTTTGGCATGTTGGCACTTTATTCAAATACCTCCGGTAGTTCGAATACGTCAGTAGGGTCTAATGCTCTTTATTTCAATTCTGCCGATTACAACACAGCCACCGGGGCGAACGCTCTTTTCCTCAACACAACAGGTACAAGCAATACTGCCAATGGAGTCCAAGCACTTTATTCTAACAACACAGGCAGCAACAATACCGCCACCGGCGCCAGCGCTCTTTTTTCCAATACTACGGGGTATTTTAATACCGCTAATGGAAGCGGCTCACTTTATCATAACTCAACTGGAATTGGCAATACTGCCCATGGATATTGGGCATTAAATACTAATTCCACCGGTTCTGACAATACGGCAAACGGAGTCATCTCCTTGTGGTCTAATACTACGGGTTATCAGAATACGGCGACTGGCTCCGCAGCTTTAGCTCTTAATACTATTGGGTTTAACAATACGGCGACCGGCGTAAATGCACTATATCTCAACAATGGCAACTACAACACCGCAACTGGGGCTGAAGCGCTATTTTCAAATACCATCGGTGGCAGCAACACCGCCACTGGGTGGAAAGCGCTTTTTTCCAACATTGAAGGTATCGAGAACACTGCAAATGGAGAGTCAGCTCTTTTTTCCAACACTTCCGGCAATATGAACACTGCCAATGGAAGGCGTGCGCTTTTTTCTAACACTTCCGGCTTTTTTAACACCGCTAATGGAAGGGGTGCGCTTTTGTCCAACATTTCCGGCGATTCTAACACCGCCAACGGAGTATCGGCGCTTAGTTCCAACACCATTGGCAACGGCAACGCCGCAAATGGAGCGTTTGCGCTTTTTACCAATACCATCGGAAACTACAACACTGCCAATGGAGTACAGGCGCTTTATTTTAACACCATCGGAAACTACAACACTGCCAATGGAAGGGATGCGCTTTTTGACAACACCATCGGCAACTACAACCTTGCCAATGGAGTACAGGCGCTTTATTACAACACCGAAGGCGACAACAACACCGCCAATGGTGGTTTTGCTCTTTATGCCAACACCATCGGCGACTACAACACCGCCTCCGGTTACGATGCTTATTATACTGCAAACAACTTGGATAACACGGCTTGCTTAGGCTACAATTCCGGTAGCTATAGCGGTAACGTCAGCAACCATATCGAAATCGGCAACACCAGCGTCTCTTGGATTGGCGGGCAGGTCGGCTGGTCAACCTACTCCGACGCCCGCATCAAAACACAAGTGCAGGAAAACGTGCCGGGGCTTGCCTTCATCACCCGCCTCCGCCCGGTGACCTATCATTTGGACATTCACAAGCAAAACGAAATGTGCTTCCGGGGCAAAAAGGAGGAAGGTCACTGGGCTACGAAATATGACATCGAGCAAAAGCAAATGACTGGCTTCATCGCACAGGAAGTAGAGCAGGCTGCAAAATCGGTCGGCTACGATTTCAGCGGGGTGGAAAAGGCAGCGGACGAGGTGGGGATTTACAGCGTTCGATATTCCGATTTTGTCGTGCCGCTGGTGAAGGCAGTTAAGGAACAGCAGGCAATTATTGAATCGCAAGCATCCAAAATTCAGGTGCAGCAAGTTGAAATTGAAAAGCTTAAAAAAATGGAAGCGCAATTGGAAAAAATTACCGCTGCCCTGCAAGCGGCTGGCATGGCGGTGGATAAGTAAAAATTGCAGTTTGAAAACGACGGCAGAGTTTTGAACCTGCCATCGTTCAGCCGGAGGCTGCCACTGATTTTTCTCATTAAAACGGGCTGACCGCAAAGGCTGGCGGCTGGGAAATGTTTTGGCTTAATTTACCCCCGCCAAATAAAAACAGCCATGCATTCCCTCTCCCAGCCTTTCCGCCAATTGTTCCTTGCGGCATTTTTCACCGCAATCCCTATTTTTTTGCCCGCCCAAGCCTCCGAACCGGCAATCCCCGCTTCCTTGCCTCAACCCAACGTTTTCCACAGCCCCGATTTTGAGCACATCATCCGCATGGAGGAGGACAAAAACGCCTTCGTCTGGCTCGGCACCAACCGGGGACTGTTTTGCTTCGACGGCACGTTTTTCCGCAAAATCACCCACTCGAAAAACGGCGAGTTTTCGGCGCTGGACGCCGGGAAAATCAACGACCTCTTTTTAGACCGGGAAAAAGCGCAGCTCTGGTTAGCAACCGAAGCAGGGGCAAGCCTGCTCGACCTGCGGACGGAAACCTTCACCGACCATGTTTTTTATGAAAAAGGAAAACCCGGCTTCACCGACGGCGAATGCACCGCCGTTTTCAAAGAC
>CAZHLB010000106.1:2907-13197 GCA_964533005.1 uncultured Saprospiraceae bacterium | reverse complement strand
CTGGTCAAACGCAGCCGACGGCGCGGTTGGCAGCGGCGCCGCCACCTTCGGCGGCACGACGACCAACACGCTGACCGGCAGCGGCGCAAGCAGCGACTTGAGCGGCTATGAATTCAGACTCAAAGCGCAGACTGGCGCTTGCGCAATTATCACGACAACGGCAATGGTCGCCCTCGTGGTCGAGGGCCCCGTCAGCATCGTGACGCAGCCTGCCAACCTGACAAAATGCGCCGGGCAAACCGCCTCGTTCAGCGTCAGCGCAGACAACGGCGGCACGGGCACTTTGGCTTACCAATGGCAAGTCAATGACGGCTCCGGTTGGGCAAACGTCAGCAACGGCGGCGTTTATTCGGGTGCAACTTTGGCGACCCTGAACCTCTCCGACGTCACCGGCTTGAATGCCAACCAATACCGCTGCCAGGTCAGCACCCCGACTTGCGCAGCCATTTTGACCAACGCCGCAACGCTGACGGTCGAAGCTGGCGCAAGCATCACCACGCACCCGGTTGACCAAACCGAATGCGCAGGTTCGACCGCCACTTTCACCGCCGCAGCCTCGGCAGTCGGCGGCGTCGGCACGGTCAATTTCCAATGGCAAGTCAGCGCCGACAACGGCGGAACGTGGTCAGATTTGGCAGGTGAAACCAGCGCCACGCTGACTTTGACCAACGTTGGCAACAGCCAAAACGACAATCGCTACCGGGCAGCAATCAGCACGGGCGCTTGCTCCGGCATCGCCACCGACGCTGGAAAACTGACCGTCCAGGGCGCTTTGACCGTTGCGGCGCAGCCGCAAAACGCTTCGGGTTGCGTAGGCAATTCGGTGCAGATTTCGGCGACGATTAGCAATGCGGGCGAAGGCACGTTGGGCTACCAGTGGCAGGTCAATTCCGGCTCCGGCTGGTCGAATGCCACCGGCGCAGATTACGCAGGGACGACAAGCAACACTTTGACAATCAACGCCCTCACGGGCAAAAACGGCTGGCAATTCCGCCTCGTCGCCAGCACTTCCGAGTGCAGCGTGACGACCGATGCCGCCACGATTTCGGTCAGCGGGCCCCTCTCCTGGACGCTGCAACCAGCGGGTCAAACCCGTTGCTCCGGCAGCACCGCCGCCTTCATCGCAACTGCCGTGAATGCAGGCGCAGGCGCAGTCACCTACCAGTGGCAAGTCAGCGACGACAACACCGTTTGGGTTGACCTCGCAGACGGCAGCACGTACATGGGCGTCGTGACTAACACGTTGATGCTCAGTAACGTAGCAGGTTTGGGCGGCAAATATTACCGTGCGCTGGCGACCACCGTTGGTTGCAACGCAATGCCTTCTGTTGCTGCGCAATTGGTGGTGCAGGGGCCCGTCGAAATCTCGACCGACCCGGCTGACCAAACGGCTTGCTCCGGCAGCGCCGCAGCCTTTACAGGCGCAGCCACGAATGCAGGCGCAGGCGCAATTTTGTACCAATGGCAAAGCAGTGCTGACGGCGGCACGACTTGGGCAAACGTCAGCAACGGCGGGGTTTACAGCAACGCTACGACTGCGACTCTGGACATCTCGAATGCGGCTGGTTTGGGCGGCATGAAATTCCGCCTCGGCGCAAAAACCTCGCAGTGCAGCTACGACTGGTCAACCGCCGCAACGCTGACCGTCGAGGGTTCGCTCTCGTTCACGCAGCACCCGGCAAACCTGACCGCTTGCGCAGGCAACCCTGCCACCATTTCGGCGACGAGCGCCAACGCAGGTGCAGGCACGGTGCTGTACCAATGGCAAATG
This sequence comes from uncultured Saprospiraceae bacterium, assembly GCA_964533005.1. Classification (GTDB taxonomy): domain Bacteria; phylum Bacteroidota; class Bacteroidia; order Chitinophagales; family Saprospiraceae; genus UBA6168. Next base: position 11,426 of record CAZHLB010000106.1, on the reverse strand, counting down.
AGCAGCGACGGCGGCACGACCTGGGCGAACCTCGCCAACGACGCCACCTACTCCGGCGTGACCTCGCCAAACCTGGTTTTCCAGGTCGCAGTGAGCATGGCGAGCTACAAGTTCCGGGTCAATATTTCCACCGCCGCTTGCACCTCAGTCGTCACCTCGAATGCGGCGACACTCGCCGTGCAGGGGCCTATTTCGTTCACTTCGCAGCCGACCGACCAGACGGTTTGTACGCCAAACAGCGCCTCCTTCATCTCGACGGCAACCATGTCGGGCGGCACGGTGACCTACCGCTGGCAGATTTTCGACGGCACGAATTGGGTGAATTTGGCGAACGGCGGCGTGTATTCCGGCACCAATTCGCCGAGCCTGATTATCAGCAACAGCGCCGGAATGAACGGCAAAAAATACCGCCTCTCGGCAAGCAGTGCGCAGTGCGCAGCCATTTTCAGCAACGAAGCGACGCTGAACGTGCAAGGCGCTCTGACCGTGACCACGCACCCGTCCAACTCGACGGTTTGCAGCGGCGGCACGGCAACTTTCTCGGCTGAAATCGCCAACGCTGGCGCAGGCCCCGACGTGTATCAATGGCAAATCAGCACCGACGGCATCACCTGGACGGACGTTGCCAACGGCGCAGTTTACGCTGGCGCAATCACCGACGAACTGACCATTTTGAACACGACGGGCTTGCACAACCGCCGTTTCCGCCTGCGGGCAAACACTTCGCAGTGCGCCGCAATCACCACGGACGGCGGCATTTTGAGCCTCGAAGGGCCCGTTTCGATTTCGGCGCAGCCGCAAAATGCCTCCTCCTGTTCCGGCGACGACACTGCTTTCTCGGTGACGGCGAGCGAAGGAAACGGCGGCACGTTGAGCTACGCATGGGAAGTCAGCACCGACGGCGGCGCAAGCTGGGCGGGCGTTTTTGACGGCGGAGTTTACGCTGGCGCAAGCACCAACACGCTGGCAATCAGCGACGTAGCAGGCTTGGGCGGCAACCAATACCGGGTGCAGATTGGCACTAATCTTTGCTCCAACCTCATTTCCGGCGTGGCAACCTTGCTCGTGCAGGGGCCCGTCGCAATCACTTCCGACCCGGCTGACCAATCGGCTTGCGAAGGAATGCCGAGGACGTTTTTGGTGACCGCAACGAGCGGCGCAGGCGCACTGATTTTCCAATGGCAAGTCAGCGGCGACGCAGGCACGACTTGGGCAGACGTCTCGAACTCCCCTTCAGGGGGCGGGGGTGGCGGTGGTTACGCTGGCGCAACGAACCACACTTTGACCGTCACGCCGACGGTCGCAATGGACGGCAATTTGTACCGCTGCAACGTCGGGACTGCGATTTGCGCAGCCATTTCTTCGGACGATGCCAGCCTGTCGGTCAGCCCGGCAGCACCACTTGCCGACGCAGGCGATGACGTGACGATTTGCAACACGCAAAGCACTTTCAGCCTCTCGCTCGCCAGCCCGGATGCCCAAAACGGCAATATTTCCTGGACTTCGAGCGGCACGGGTTCGTTCAGCAATGCCAATATTTTGACGCCGATTTATGCGCCCAGCGCAGCCGACAAGGCAGCGGGCGGCGTTGACCTCATCCTCTCGGTGACGGGCACGGGCGTCTGCGGCAACGGCGTGGCGACAGACCAAATGACCCTCGCTTTTGACCAGTCGAATCAGCCAACCGCCGATGCGGGGGAGAACAGAATCATGTGCACGAACATGACCAGCATCAACCTCGGCGACGGTTCGCCCGCTCCGGCAGCGACCAACGGCGACATTTTCTGGAGCACGTCAAATGGCACTGGCACGTTCAGCGATGCACACGTTTTGCATCCGACTTACACGCCGAGCACGGCGGATTTGGCTTTGCCAAGTGTGAACCTCGTTTTGACGGTAGTTGGAAATGCGGGCGCTTGCAACAACGCCTCGGTGAGCGATGCTTTGACGCTGACCTGGTCGAGCGTGAATGTGATTTCTTCCACAATTAGCTACACGGGCGGAGCGGTTTGCCCGAATGCGACGGCGAATTTGACGGTCAATATCGTCGGCGGCATCAGCCCGTACAGGGTGCAATTCACGGACGGGACGGACATTATCACCGTTGAAAATTACGTCAGCGGCACGAACATCCCCGTCCAGCCTGCCTCGACCACGACTTACACATTGGTCAGCAGTTCCGACAATCAAATCTGCACGGCGCAAACTTTGAGCGGCAGCGCAACGGTCACGACCAACGGCACGGACACCGACGGCGACGGCTTCTGCGACCCGTCCGACCCTGCGCCGAGCGACCCGTGCGTACCCAGCGTTGGCTCGCCAACCTGCGACCAGGACGGCGACGGCTTGACCAATGCCGAAGAAAACGCTGGCGCTGACGGCAACCCCGGTTCCGGCGACGAAACCAACCCGGCGGTGGCGGACACCGACGGCGACGGCATCAACGACGGCACGGAGGTGGACAACGTGAGCGACCCGCTCAATCCTTGCAGCCCGAACAGCGCTGCCGCCACCTGCGACCTCGACGGCGACGGTCAGCCCAACTCGACCGACCTCGACGATGACGGCGACAACGTGACTGACGCCAACGAAGGCATCGTCGGTACCGACCCGCACAACCCCGACTCGGACGGCGACGGCACGAATGATTTCTTCGAGGACAACGACGGCGACGGCATCGGAAACGGCGAGGAAATGGACGCCGACAATACCAATGACGGCGACCCGCTCGACCCCTGCGACCCGAACAATGCCGCTCCTACTTGCGACCTCGACAACGACGGCACACCCAATTCGACCGACCCGGATGACGACGGCGACGGCGTCAGTGACGTCAACGAAGGCATCGTCGGAACTGACCCGCACGACCCCGACACGGACGGCGACGGCACGAATGATTTCAACGAGGACAACGACGGCGACGGAATTGTGAATGGCGAGGAATTGGACAACGACGGCACGACCGACGGCGACCCGCTCGACCCGTGCGACCCGAATGCTGCTGCCGCAACTTGCGACCTCGACGGCGACGGTCAGCCCAATTCGGTGGACAATGACGACGACGGCGACGGCGTGTCAGATTTGGGTGAAATCATCGCCGGAACTGACCCGCACAATCCCGACACGGACGGCGACGGCACGAACGATTTTGACGAAGACAACGACGGCGACGGAATTGTGAACGGTGAGGAACTGGACAACGACGGCACGACCGATGGCGACCCGAACGATGCTTGCGACCCGAATTTTGCAGCCGCCGCCTGCGACTTTGACAACGACGGAACGCCCAACGGCACTGATTCGGACGACGATGGCGACGGCGTCAGCGACGCCAACGAAGGCATCGTCGGCACTGACCCGCTTGACCCTGACTCGGACAACGACGGCACGAATGACTTCAACGAAGACAACGACGGCGACGGAATTGTGAACGGAGAGGAACTCGATGCGGACGGCACAACCGACGGCGACCCGCTCGACCCGTGCGACCCGCAGGCGAACAATCTGGCTTGCCCGACGGGCGATTTTGACGGCGACGGCGTGGCAAATTCGCTCGACCCCGACCCGTCGAATCCTTGCGTCCCGAACCCCGGCAGCCCCGCTTGCCAGGAAAATGTGAAGCTGACGGCGAAGGTGTTCCTTGGCGCAGCCTACGACGATGGAAGCGGTTTGATGCGGGATGATTTGCGGCAAAAAGGCTTGATTCCACTGGCACAGCCGTACAATTCGCTGGCTGGTTTCAGCTATGCAGGCTCGGAAACGACGACCGCCGGCGTGCTGGCAGCGACGGGTCAAAATGCAATCGTGGATTGGGTTTTGGTCGAATTGCGCAGTAGCGCAAACCCGGCAACGGTCGTGGCTCGCAAGGCAGGTCTGTTGCAAAGGGACGGCGACGTGGTTAGCACGGACGGCATTTCACCGTTGGAATTTGTGGGACACGTGGCTGGCAATTTCTACGTGGCAGTTCACCACCGCAACCACCTCGGAACGATGACCGCCGCAGCCCTGCCGCTGACGGCTGCCGGAACGCCGGTTGACTTCACTTCGACGGTGCTGGCGAACTTCCAGAAGCCGGGTCTGCAAGGCACTGCCCACGCTCAAAACGTGGTCGGCTCGGTGCGCACCCTCTGGGCGGGCAACTTGAGCGGCGGCGGCACGAGCGCCGACAAAATCATCTACCAAGGCGCTGACAATGAAGTAGATGCAGCCTTCTTCGCTGTGCTGACGGATGCCGGAAACGGCAGTTTCGCCGCCAACTACATCGTGAACAACGTGTACGACCGGGCGGACGCAGACATGGATGGAAAGGTGATTTACCAGGGCGCCGGGGCGGATATTGATGTCGTGTTTTTCACGACGGCGCTGTTCCCGGATAACTCGTTGGTGTTGCCGAACTTCATTATTTATCAGCAGATACCGTAGGGATATTTCGACGCTGAGAGACGCTGATTTCTTATGATTTTACGCTGAAAGCGACATAGAAAATCATAAAAAATCAGTGTCCCTCAGCGTCAGAAAAAATCCAACTCAAAAGTCAATTCACCGGATAAAACTTCATTTCATGAAAAAACTATCCTTCTTTTTTCCCCTTCTTCTCACTGTGGCGGCGAGCGCCCAGGTGCAACTCCACCTCTCGCTCCTTCCTGACAACAAAACCTACCAGGTCTCGATGACCCCCGAAGCCACCTGGCAAAGCCCGCAAAACACGACCGGCTCTGCCCAAATCGTAGTCGCCGTGCCAAGCGCCCAGCCGTTCCTGGCGGCGGGCATCGAGAGCAAAATCCCCGGTGTCACCTGGCTCGACGAGAGCTACGTGGAAAGCCCTGCCGCCGCTCCCAGCTGGCAATTCATCTCGTTCACCGTCAAGGAATTGGGAACAAAAAGCATCCCCTTCGAGGCAGGTGTGGAGACGCCGCTTTTCACCTTCCGCAGCGCTTCGGGCGACTGCGCAGGCGGCTTGCTTTTGCTCGAAAACAGCGACCCGCTCGTGCAGGACGTGGTGAAGAAAAACAACTTCAACATCACGCAAAACCTGACCGTGCTGGGGATGCGGGGCAACGCCGTGAAGGGCATTGGCGAGAGCAAAATCGAATGCCCGGAAAAGCAGCCAGCCATTTCCACGAAGTGGATTTCGAAGGTGAAAGCCAGCCCGATTCCCGCCAGCACCCACCTCGATTTGTCGTGGGTAAACGGCGAAGGCTTGCAAACGCTGGAGCTTCAGCTTTTCAACGACAAAGGGCAAATCATCAAAACGCACGTATTGAGCATCGCTCCCGGCGACCAGGCTTTCCGGGTGAAAACGGAGACGCTGGCGCAGGGGCTTTATTCGGGAACTTTCATCGCCAACGGGAAGCAGAAAGAGAGCTTTCGGATGGCGGTGATGCCGTAATCGGGCAAAAAGCTGACAGGTGGTTTTTGGGTTTTGGGAGAAAAAAAATGAAATTTTTTTTCTCCCAAAACCCAAAAACACCTGTCAGCTTTCGGCTCGGAACTAATTGAAAATCAATACCATGAAAGTATTTCTTCACCTCGCATTCCTCCTTTTGCCGCTGGCGGCATTCTCGCAAACGACGGTTCACTTCAAACTGACCTTCGACCCGAACACCGCCACCTACGTGCTTTCGATGAAATCGAACACGGCATATTCCAACCCGCAATCCCGCATCAGCGCCTCGACGCAGGTGACCATCGTCGCCCCGCACGTGGCAGGCGGTTGGACGGTCACCGACCTGGCAGGTTTGCAAACCACCTCGCCCACGTCGCTGACCTGGCAGGTGACTAACCTGAATGCTCCGACGGAAAATCCCTCGAAAGACTACCTGTTTTTCGCTCCGCAAAACGCTACGGCATACACGCCATTCAGCTTCCCGGCGGGCAGCTACATTGACATTTTCAGCTTCAAAAGCGGCAGCGGTTGCATCGGCGACCTGGCGCTTTTTGACAATACGACCGACCCGCTCAATGCCAACGTCAGCATCAATTCCGACAACAACGTCGTGATTTTGGGCGCTGGCGCAGGCAACAAATATGCTGGGAACGAGAGCGGCAACGTGAGTTGCCAGACGTGCTTCTCGGAGGCGGGGACGTTGGGATATTGATGAATTGGAAATTGGGAAATTGAGACCTCGCTTGGCACTCAATTTCAGGGAATGAACGGGTTGACAACGGTCAAGCCGGGGATTTTTGAAAAGTCAGACACGTTGCGTGTGAGCAAAGTGAGCTGATGTGTCAAAGCGGTTGCGGCAATGATGGCGTCGGGAAGTTTGATGGATTTGAATTGCCGGCGGATTTCAATGGTCTGGTCGGCAATCCGCCGGTCAAGCCAGAGGACGACGGCGGCTTCGACAAATTCGGCTGCCATTTGGATTTCCGATTCGGTTCCGTTTTGCCAGCCCAAAAGCTCGATTTCGGAAATCACCGACAGGCGAATTGGCTGTTTGCTCAATGCCACGTGTACGGCAGAATTTGGATTGAAAGGCAGGTAATTGCTAAGGATTGCAATGGCAATATTGGTGTCTAAGAGATAGGTCGGTTCCATTCCTGGCGAATTTGGTGAAGATATTTTTCGAAAGCCGGATAGTCGAGGGAAGGAGCGATGCCCCAAAAGCGGGCGACGGTTGGCTTGAGCGCCTCCCGCTCCCACTCCTCTCGCATGGCATCGAGTTGTTGGTCAATTTCCTCCCGTGTGCGCCCGAAAGGGGGCGCAGGTTTTTTTGCCTGTTCACGCCAAAAGACAGACCAATCAATGGCAGGCAAAAGTGCTTGCCCGGCGGCGGCAGCCCCGTTTTTTACAACTCGCAGGCTGCTTGCCCAGCGCAAGTCTTTCACCCTTTCGAGCAATTCTTGCAGTTGCTGCTGATTGTCCAATTCAAGTATGACTTGCATGGCTAACTAATTTTTTACAAAAGTAGGCAGTTCGACACAAAACGCCGACGCCACTTTTCCCTCCAGGCGGCAAACCCTGAAACCTTGAAACCCCTGAAACCCTGAAACCTCTTTTCGCTCACCTTCTTTCAAAAACTATCTGAACAAGCTTTCACCCTTCCCGGCATTCGGGAAAAACTTCAAGCATTCCGAGCAATCGGGAAGGCTGGAGCACGACGCTTCATTTTTTCAAAAATTGAACTGACTCGACATGAAGACAGTGAATACTTATTTCAGATTGTGGTTTTTAGGACTCGTGAGTTTCGCCTGGATGGCATTGTTGCTGTCCCCGGTGGCAAGTTTTGCTAATTTCCAGGAGCCGCCTGCGGGTTGCACGCATACCTCCCAAACGGTCACTTTCACCTCGACAGGTGCAAGCACCGAGCCTGGTTACGAGACCAAATTCCTGCTGACCACGACCGGCGGCGTCATCGAAGCCATCAGTTCGGCGACCTCGTTCAGCGGGGTGGCGTTTGGCGAGCATAAAATCTATGCCCTTAGTTTCAAGACTTCGCCGGGCATCAGTGGCTTGGCGGTCGGGCAAAACGTGTCGGGCATCACTTCGCTGGCGCCGCTTTGTCCAGCCGACCTGTCCGCCCCGCTCGACATCGAGGTTTGCTGCACGAACACTGCCTCGCCGGTGACTTTCACCATTTCGGGGAACAATGTGGCGGCAGGCTACTCGACGGTTTACGCTTTGACCAACCCTGCCGGCGTCATCCAGGCGACCGGCTCGGCGCAGAGCTTCCCGGTGACCGCTTCGGGTGAGTACAAAATCTACGCAATCAACTACAAAACTGCCGTCGGCATCACCGGCTTGACGGTGGGGCAAAATATTTCAGGCGTCGCTTCCGCCAATCCTGCCGAGTGTGTGGCGGACATCTCCGCACCGCTCGACCTCAATGTTTGCAACCTCCAGCCAGCCATTTCGACCAATGCCAGCGGCGGTACCCACTCGGTTTCTTTTGTCGAAAACGCCACGACCCCCGTTCTCGACTATGCCGCCACCGACCCCGACGGCGAGACCGAAGGCAACGGCTTGACGTGGAGCCTTTCCGGCACGGACGCCGCAGCGTTTTCCATTAATCCCAACACGGGCATTTTGACTTTCAATGCAGCGCCTGATTTCGAGGTCAAAAATTCCTACACACTAATAGTAACCGTCACCGACGCCGCAGGCGAAACGGACACCCAAACCCTGACCGTCAATATCTCCGACGTGGACGAGGACGGCGACGGCTTCACGGCGGACAACGGCGAAACCAACGACGCCAACCCTTGCATTCCAAGTTTGACGGCGGGTGCTTGCGACCAAGACCAGGACGGCTTGACAAATGACGAGGAAACTGCCGCCGGAACCAACCCGACCGACTCCGACAGCGACGACGACGGCGAACTTGACGGCAACGCTGACGAAGGCACTGCCGACGCCGACAACGACAACATAATCAATGCTTTGGACAGCGAAACGGCAGACGATGATGCCGATGGTTTGGTCAACGAAAATGACCCGGCGAATGCTAATCCTTGCATTCCGTCGGCAACGGCGGGCGCTTGCGACCAGGATTCTGACGGCTTGACAAATGCTCAAGAAA
>CAZHLB010000106.1:0-2807 GCA_964533005.1 uncultured Saprospiraceae bacterium | reverse complement strand
CCGACAGCGACGGAACGAACGACGAAAACGACCCTGCGAACACCAATCCTTGCCTTCCTTCGGCAACCGCCGGTGCTTGCGACCAAGACCAAGACGGCTTGACGAATTCCCAGGAAACTGCCGCCGGAACTTCGCCCACCGATTCCGACAGCGACGACGACGGCGAGTTGGACGGCAACACTGACGAAGGCACTGCCGACGCAGACAACGATAACGTAATCAACGCTTTAGATAGCGAAACGGCGGACGATGACGCCGATGGTTTGGTCAACGAAAACGACCCAGCGAACACCAATCCTTGCATTCCGTCAGCAACGGCGGGCGCTTGCGACCAAGACCAAGACGGCTTGACGAATGCCCAGGAAACTGCCGCCGGAACTTCGCCCACCGATTCCGACAGCGACGACGACGGCGAGTTGGACGGCAACACTGACGAAGGCACTGCCGACGCAGACAACGATAACGTAATCAACGCTTTAGATAGCGAAACGGCGGACGATGACGCCGATGGTTTGGTCAACGAAAACGACCCAGCGAACACCAATCCTTGCATTCCGTCAGCAACGGCGGGCGCTTGCGACCAGGATTCTGACGGCTTGACAAATGCTCAAGAAACAGCAGCCGGAACTTCGCCGACCGACAGCGACAGCGACGACGATGGCGAGTTGGACGGCAACGCTGACGAAGGCTCGACCGACAAAGACAACGACGGCATCGTGGATGCTTTGGATTCGGAAACTGCCGATACCGACGGCGATGGCATTGCCAACGAAACTGACCCCGGCAACTCCGACCCGTGTATTCCCAACCCCAATATTCTTGCCTGCCCGACCGGCGACCCCGACCAGGACGGCTCGCCGAATAGCCAAGACCCGGAATTCTTAAATCCTTGTGTGCCAACGCCTTCGACGCCACATTGCGACTTCGACAACGACGGTTTGGCGAACTCGCTCGACCCCGACGACGATGGCGACCAGGTGAACGACACCGACGAAACCACCGCCTCGACCAATCCTTACGACGCCGATTCGGACGACGACGGCACGTCTGATTTTGACGAAGACAACGACGCCGACGGCATCGTGAATGGCGAGGAACTCGACGCCGACGGCAACCTCGATGGCGACCCGAACAATCCGTGTAGCCCCAACGTCAACGCCAACGCTTGCGGCGGCGGCGATTTCGACGACGACGGCTCGCCCAATTCGACCGACCCCGACAGCAACGACCCGTGTGTGCCGAGCAACCTGTCCGCTGCCTGTGATTTTGACAACGACGGCACGCCCAACGGCAGCGACCCGGATGACGACAACGACGGCATCGCCGACGCCAACGACCCCGACGACGCCAACATTTGCGCACCGCTCGCCACTGCTCCAACCTGCGATTTTGACAACGACGGTCAGCCGAACGCCACCGACCCGGATGACGACAACGATGGCTCGAACGACCTCGACGACCCCAACGATTTTGACGAATGCGACCCGGCGCAGCTTGCCGCAGCCTGCGATTTCGACGGCGACGGAACGCCCAACGGCAGCGACAACGATGACGACAACGACGGCACGGACGACGCCAACGACCCCAATGATTTCAACGAATGCGAGCCTGTCGCCTTTGCCGCAGATTGCGATTTCGACGGCGACGGTCAGCCCAACGGCACCGACAACGACGACGACAACGATGGCTCGGACGACAATTCCGACCCCAACGATTTTGACATTTGCTCGCCGCTCGCTGCCGCTCCAAGCTGTGATTTCGACGGCGACGGAACGCCCAATTCGCAAGACAATGACGACGACAACGACGGCGTGAACGATGCCAACGACCCCGACGACACGAATGCTTGCAACCCGCTTGCCACCGCTCCGGCTTGCGATTTCGACGGCGACGGAACGCCCAATTCGCAGGACAACGACGACGACAATGACGGCACGGATGATGCCACCGACCCCAATGATTTCAACGAATGTCAGCCCGCAGCTCTCGCCGCCGCCTGTGATTTTGACGGCGACGGTCAGCCCAATGGCACGGACAACGACGACGATAACGACGGCTCGACCGATGCCAATGACCCCAACGATTTCAACAACTGTGTGCCCAGCGCAACCCTCGCTGCCTGCGATTTTGACGGCGACGGCTTGCCCAATTTTGCCGACCCGAACGACGACAATGACCTCGTTGACGACACGAGCGACCCCGACGATTTCAATCCTTGCATTCCCAACCAGTCTGCTCCGGCTTGCGATTTCGACGGCGACGGTTTGGCGAATGGCGTTGACCCGGACGATGACAATGACACGACGCCGGACGCTGGCGACCCGAACGATTTCAACGGCTGCATCCCGTCCAACCAAAGCCCGACTTGTGATTTTGATGGAGATGGATTTGTGAATTGCGTTGACCCGGATGATGATAATGATGGCTCGGACGATGCTTCCGACCCGGCAGATTTCAACGCTTGTATTCCTAATAATCAATCACTTGCCTGCGATTTCGACGGCGACGGTTTGCCCAACGGCAACGACCCGGACGACGACAACGACGGCTCGGACGACACTTCCGACCCGAACGATTTCAACCCATGCGTGCCGTTTGCAACGGTGGCAAGCTGCGATTTTGACGGCGACGGCATTGCCAACGGCGCAGACCCGGACGACGACAACGACGGTTCGGACGACGCTGCCGACCCCGACGATTTTGATGCTTGTGTCCCTGACAATCAATCCGTTGCCTGCGATTTCGACGGCGATGGAATTCCAAACGGCACTGACCCCGACGACGACGGCGACGGCTCCGACGATGCC
>CAZHLB010000105.1:0-13211 GCA_964533005.1 uncultured Saprospiraceae bacterium | reverse complement strand
CAACCTTGACCTCATTCCAGCCACAATTTCCTGCCCACCCGCTTTCCGCCAGCCATGATTTCCAGAAAATAAGCCCCCCTCGCCAAATCTGAAACATCGAACCGGAACGCCTGCCAGCCCGCAGCCAGCCTTTGTTCCGGCAGCAGCAGGCGCACTTTTTTCCCGGCGGCGTCCAGCAAATTCACCTGAAAATCAGTCGGTTGCGGCAGGGAAAATTGCAGGGTGAAATTCCCATCGGTGGGATTGGGCATGATTTGAAAAGCTAATCCCTCCTCTTGCAATGGCTCTCTGGCAGCGGTGCAAGCCACCGTGTCAACGAAAAAATTCAGCATCGTCTCGCAGGTGAAATAGCTGACTGTCACGCTGTATTCACCTGTCGGCAAATCGGTGATGCAGGCAGTCGTGTCGCCCGTATTCCAAAGAAAAGCCAATGGTTCGGAAGAAAATACGCACACCATTCCGGTGGATGCGTGGCAAGTGTCATGGGCGATGAAAGTGGCAAGCGGCGGCAGCCCAAGCAAATTCGAAACAAGCGCATTGTCTGAGTTGGAGCATCCGTTGAGGTTGTCAATGACACAAAAAACGTACTCGCCTGGCTCGGTGACCGTTATCGTCAGACCCGTTCCAATCACCAGTCCATCTACTGTTTTCCATGCGTAGGAATAATTAATCCCAGTCGAAGAGGCAGAGCCATCCAAAACCACCACCGGGTCTTCGCAGGTCATCTCGACATCTGCTCCCGCATCGGCGATAGGCACGTCCATGTTCAAAATAAACAGCAAAGTGTCGCTGTCCGAGCAGCCGCTGGCAAGGTTGGTGGCGGTAAAAACGTACTCGCCCAGGGCGGTCATCATGGCAGTTTTTGATTCGGAAATCACCACCCCGTCGAGCGTCCACTGGTAAGACATGAAATCGCCTTCGATGGAACTCGTACCGGTCAAAGTTGCCGGGAAGGTTGGCTGGTCGCAGGTCACCAGCACATCACCTGCGTCAGCGGTGAGCGAATCGCAGGGCAGGCAGGCGGGCGAGTTTTCGGGGAAAACTTCCACCTGGATTTCCAGCAATCTTTCGCAGCCAAAATTATCGCTCACCGCCAAAAAGTAAGTGGTGGAAACCTCCGGCGCTGCCACAATCGAAGTCGAAGAATAGGAAATCACGCTCGAATCAGGCTGCCATTGCACTTGCGTATTCACCGGAAAAAAGTCGCTGGCAGGCTCTGCAAATTCGAGGCTCCAGGAAAAAAGGAAGCCGTTATCAATGGGCCAAAGGTCGACGACTTCGAGTGTCCACTCGCCGTTCAAGGGGCAGCCGGTGAAGTTGTCCAACGGCTGGAAAGAAGAAAAATCGCCAGATGGCAAGGTGTTCGGTTGAGTTTGATTGGCAATCTGAATCCACGTGCCATTCGCAGCGTCCGGCGTCCAGCAATAATCGTAGCCCGTGCCGGGGATGGGAATGGGCAAGCCTTCATCTCCCTCGAAAGGCTCGCCGAGAAACACCTCGCCGCCAACTTGACCGGCGAAATTGTGCAAAATCGCCGTTTGCCCATTCGGGCAAGTCAGGTTTATTTCGAGGTCTCGCATCCACGAATGCTCCATGTTGACACAAATTTTTCTCAAAAAACCAAGCGTGACGACCGCTCCCGCAGGGTAACCATTCACCAGCAAAGTCTCGTCGAGACCAGCCCCATTGCCATCGGGAATCGCAATGCCACTGGTGTCTGAAAACTCAGCAACCAAAGCGCAAAACAGCGTGTCCGACTCTGCGAATGCCTGCAAAACCACCTGCTCGCCCTGGCAAATGCCTGTCGGTGGGTCAACTTCGACGGAAGCCTGACCGCCCACGACCCGAATTTGCTGCCCCAAAAACGGCGTTGCCTCGCAGCCTCCGGGCGTTGTCACCTGCAAATTCATTTCGTAACACCCCGGGTCGTCGAACAACCGCCAAGCCGTTTTCCCTTGCAAAAAATAGCCGTCGCTGAACAGCCATTGGTACTGAAAATTCGAGTCGTTTTGCACCACGTTTTGCCCCGCCAAAGTTGCGCCGGTGAGGAATAAAGTGTCGCCGAGGCAAATCTGAATCCAACCGGAATCTTGCGGCTCGGCGGCAGGTTCGCTGGCGGCAAGCATCGCCGAAAACGCAGGCTGCACGGCAACTGTCAGGCAAGTTTCGACCGTGTCACCCAGGAAAGAAACGGCGCTCAGACAAACTTCCCCTGCGCCTGGCGTTTGCCAATTCACCGTTGCGGCGACGCTGTCGGGCGGCGAAAGCAAAGCGCCTCCTTCGACGCTCCACGAGAAATTTGCACCCAAACAGTTGGCAGGATTGGCAGCGTAGGCGGAAATCGAATGCAGGCAAACACTCGTGTCGCCTGAGATGGAAACGGACGAAGGGTTGGATTCGACCAACACGGAAAGGCAATAGAGGGCAGTCGTAGCGCAGCCATTGTCAGCAAAAACGCAAACCTCGGCAATGCCCTCCTGCTCCCATGCCACCTGCACCAGTGAATCGCCGTTGCCGGAAATAGTGCCGAGCGCCGGCTCGATGCTCCATTGGTAGTTCAAACCCGCCATGTTTCCAGGCGAAACGAAATATTCGGCAACGCTGCCGGGACAAGATTCGGCTGCGCCAAAAAGCGATAAACCGGCAGGTTCAATGGCTTCGGTGGAGCCGAACGTGACGCTGATTTCAAAATCGCAAATGTCGCTGGCGCAGCCGTCCAGCAGCAGGTAATAAACTTCGCCAGGCTTGAAATCATTGAAAGTCAATTCGAAAGGGTCGGTCGTGCATTGGCATTGCGCCGCCACGAGCGGCGCTCCGCAACCTCGGTAAATCCCGCCTTGCATTCCAAATTGTCCATTTGTGCCTTCGCAATTGGAAGAGGTGACAAGCAGAGAAATAGTGGTCGAACCTGCCACAAAAGCCAGCCAATAAGGATTGTTCAACACATTTGACGGGCAGCCGGGAAATGCTTGATTAACGTTGTTCGTGCTCAAAGTGCCGGTGAATCCGTCCAGCCCGTCGCAGAGCAACAGGGCGGAATCGCAGGTTGAATAGGTGGGTTGGGCAGTCGTTTTTCCAACGAAAAAACAGGAAAGCAACAGGACGAAAAGAGCGGATGAGAGCTTCATGTGCCTGGATTTTAGCAGTGAAAAATGGGCGAAAAAGGTGTCGCCAAACTCCAGTTTGGCGAAATCGCCGACGCCGAACTGGAGTTCGGCGACACCCGTGCCGCCGGTAATTTGCAGTTGGCGAAAAGTACGAAAGCCGCAACTTTACGCCTCACCAAACTCGAAAATCATGGCTCGAAAATCCATCCTTCCCCTTCTTTTTGTCTTTCTGCCGACCGCCGCTTTTTGCCAAGACTATGGCAGTTGCGAGACCGCCCTCGAAGTTTGCAGCAAAGGGTTGCTGGAATTCAATTACCGCAGAGACAGCATCCGGGCAGCACCTGACGAAAAAGCAGACTGTCTCGGCGGCATTTACGAAACCACCTGGCTGATCTGGGAAATCGTGGAAGACGGCTATCTGAGCTTCACTATCATGCCTGAAATGATTACGGACGATATTGATTTTGCCGTGTACAAACTCGACCGGGAGAAAGGCTGCGAGCAGAAAAAATTAATCAGATGCGCTTTGTCCGGAGAGAATGTCGGCGCACCGTTAAAAGACAATTTGCCCTGCCTGGGTTTTACTGGCTTGACCACTGCTGAACCTCATAAAACACAAGAAGATTTGGGTTGTGGCTGGGGCAAGAACAATTTCCTGGCTGCCCTCGACTGCAAAAAGGGCGAGCGGTATGCACTGGCATTTCAAGATTTCAGCAATGCCAAAGGTAGACTGCTGATTGAATTTTGCGGCAGCGCCCAACTGCCTTGCGACTCGATTTTTTGCGAGGAACTTACCCGGAAGAAAAGCCGCCTGCCGGGAAAGCAAATGGTCGTTTTTTCAAACCAGGTTTCCGGCAAAATCTTCTTCGTGTTTCTTTACGGATTCAATGAAAAGGAAGCTTTGGTGACTATTCAAGACGTGGCTGGCAAGACTGTTTTGGAGGAAAAAATCAGCTTGGAGAAAGAGCAGGACGAGTATGAAATTCAGGTGGGAGACCTGCCGCCGGGGAGCTATCGGGCTTTGATTTTGGTGGGAAAGCAGGCGGTGGCAGGGAAATTTGTGAAGGTGGAATGACCTTTCCGAAAGTTTGAAACTTTCGGAAAGGTTGGTTCGCCGCTGGAGCAGGAAAAGACCTTTCCGAAAGTTTCAAACTTTCGGAAAGGTTGATTTTCAACAAGTTAATCCTTCTCGTCGGTCGCCTCGCCCTCGTTTTCGCCGTCGCTTTTCCAGGAATTATTCTCCCTATCCACATCTGCCATCCGCTGCGAAGCGTCAATTTCCACCTGCGAAATGCTCTTGAATTTCTCATCCAGCGTGATTTCATAAGTCGGATGTGTCCACCGCCAATCAGGCAGCACGGTGTATTTCACCTCACCAAATTCGCTCGGTTTTGCACCCCGCATGAGGTCGAGCGGGAGGTTGAAAATTTCCTTTTTGCCGTCCTCGTAGGTCACCGTCAGGTCAATTGGCATTGGCGTCTGACCGATTCGTTCGAGGCTGATTTTGGTTTGCTTGCGGTTCAACTTTTCCACCGATTTCACGGCGTAATCCATTGTATGTGTGGTATAAACGAAATATTCCTTGAACCAATCCAACTCCAGCCCGCTCTCCTTTTCCATGATTCGGATGAAGTCGTTGGCGTTGGGATGTTTGAATTTCCAGGTGTCGAAATAGCGCAGCATGGCTTTGTCGAAAGTGGGCTTGCCGAGGATGTATTGCAATTCGGTGAGCGCCACGTGCCCCTTCACGTAAGCTGCCACACCGCCTGCCTGATTCGTCGTGAAATGGTCGTGATGGATGGACAGCGGCTCCTCCTGCCCGCTTTTTGCGAAGCCGATATAGCTTGAATTATTGCCGACGTGCGGGTCGGTGGAAGGGGTGCCGGGCATGAGTTTTTCCTTCATCAGAAAATTTTCCACCTCGCTTGTGGCGTACTCCGTAAAGCCTTCGTCCATCCACGAATACAGACTTTCGTTGGTGCCTAACATCCCGTAAAACCAGGCGTGCATCAACTCGTGGACGCTGACGCCGATGAGGCTGCTCAAGCTACGTTCGCCGGTGATGAGGGTCGCCATCGGGTATTCCATGCCGCCGTCTCCGCCCTGGATGAAGGCGTAACTTTTGTACGGGTACTGCCCGTAGGTCTTGTTGATGAAGTCGAAAGCACGAGTCATCGCCTCTGGCAGCTTTGCCCAGTTGTCCCGGGTCTTGTCGTTTTCCTGGTAAAAAAAGTGGAGGGTCAGACCGTCGGGACGTTCCAGGGTGGTGTGTTTGTAATCGGGGTCGGCAGTCCAGGCGAAGTCGTGAACGTTTTCTGCCCGCCAGTGCCAGGTGAGTTTTTCGCCGGAAGCCCAGCGCACCGCCGTTCCTTTTGGCTCGTAGCCGTAGCCAATGTTGCCGGGGTTTTGCAGGATGCCGCTGGCAGCCATCAGGTACTTGTTTTCCATCGAAATCTTCACGTCGAAGTCGCCCCAGACGCCATAAAATTCCCGCCCGACGTAAGGATTGGCGTGCCAGCCCTGGTAGTCGTACTCGCACATTTTCGGGTACCATTGCGCCATCGAATAGGCAACGCCTTCGGCATTGTCACGACCGGAGCGGCGGATTTGAACGGGCACCTGGGAGTTGAAATCCATCTCGAAAACCACCGATGATTTTGGCAAAATTGGCTCCGGCAAACTCACCTCCAAAATGGTTTCATTCACTTCGAATTTTGTGTCTTTCCCATTCATTTTCAGTGAGTTGATGCGGTGGTAGCCCTGCTCGTTTTCCTTCAGATTGGCAATGCGGCTGCGCACGTTTGGGTGGGCGTCCCGCAGGGTTCGGTTGCGCATGTCCATCGTGCTGTTGGGCTGGAAGGCGTTGAAATACAAGTGGTAAAAAACCCGGTGGAGCGTGTCGGGCGAGTTGTTGAAATAGGTCAGGTGCTGCTTGCCGGTGAAGCGGTGGGTCTTGGCGTCGAAATCAATTTCCATTTCGTAGCTGACCCGCTGCTGCCAGCGGTCGGGTTGGGCGGAGAGGGTGGCGCAGAGCGTGAGCAAAAGCAGGAAAACAGAATTTTTGAGCATGATGTCGTCTTTGAGTTTTATTGATGAAACGCTTGAAAGACAAGCCTTGCGCTTGCCCGATGCGTTGCAAACATCCTGAAAAAAAGAAAAGATGCCACCCGGTTGGATGGCATCTTTTCTTTTAGCGAGGGCGACTCAGAAATGTCATTTCTGAAAGAAATGACATTTCTCGTGGTCAATTCTTCTTCACATCCTTGTTCATATCCGCCAGGTTGATCACGAAGCCGTCAATTTTCTTCTTGGTTTTCAAGCTGGCTTTGTAGGCTTGGGCAGATTTTTCATCATCGAAGGGTCCCAAAATCACTTTGTACTGGGTCTCTTTTTTCTTGCCCTGCTCCACGCTGACGAGGATGTTGTCGAACCAATCCCCCTGCAACTCAGCAATTTTTTTCAACAGCGCATCTTCGCTGCTCAACATGGCGACCTGGACGCCGAAGCCTTTCTTTTCCGGGCGGCGCAGCTCGATTTGGTACAGGTCGTACTGCTTGTAGTCTTGGTCTTTGACAAGTTTGGCGGCAGTTTTGGCGGCGGTTTTGGCGGCAGCAGTTTTGGCGGGGATTTTCTTTTCCGTTCCGCCTTTGGCAGTCAGCTTTTCCGAGGTTGCGGAGGCGGCTTTGGGCGTTTCTTTTGGCTTGGCAGCTTGCTTCGACTGGGCGGCTGCTTCTTTGGTTTTAGTCGTCTCTTTCGGCTTGTCGGAGGCGGCGGCAGTCTTTTCCGCAGTCGTTTCCTTTTTTGGCGCAGGCTGAGTTTCCTTTTTGATGGCAGGCTGAGTTGCCTGGTATTCCTTCGGTTGCTCGGCAGGTTTGCTGGCAAGCGATTCGCCCGCCGATTTCACCACTTCCACCGAGACGCTGGCGGAGCCGTCGTTGACCAAATCCAGCCGGTGAGCGGCGGCTTTGGAAATCTCTACCACCCTGCCGCTGATGAAGGGACCCCGGTCGTTAACCTTGACTTCGACGGACTTCTTGTTGTCCTGCCGGGTAATTTTCACGATGGTTCCGAAAGGCAAAGTTTTGTGAGCGCAGGTGAGTTTGTCTTTGTCGTACAGCTCTCCGCTGGCGGTTGGTTTGCCGTGGAAGAGGTCGGAGTAGTAGGATGCGACGCCAAATTCTTCCGCTTGGGAAAACAGGCGGGTCGCAAACAGCAGGTTGAGGAGAAAAATCTTCATGAAAACTTTCATGGCAGCATGTTTAGTGATTGGTGATTGCTAATTGTTGATTGTTAATTGATTGTACGGCAATTAACAATCAACGATTAGCAATCAAAAGTAGAGTATCGAGATTGAGTTGGCAAGCAAGCAGGGAAAAAGGTTGATTTTCAGCCGGTTCCCGTACATCATGCTTGGTTCAACTTCTTTACCATTGTCAAAATTGTTGCCAGCGCCACCGTCTCGCCGGTTTCGTCGTACACGTCCACCAGCAATTTCACGATTCCTTTCGCCACGTCTTCCTCGCTCCTTTTTTCCTGGTCAATTTTTTCCTTCACCGTCAGCCTTACGCCGATGGTCATGCCGGGATAAACGGGCTTCGTGAAACGGCATTCGTCAATGCCGTAATTCAGCAAAACGGGACCTTTTTTCGGGTCAACAAAAAGCCCGGCGGCTTTGCTCAGGACGAAATAACCGTGCGCCACCCGCCCGGTGAAAATGGTGCCTTCAAGCGAAGTGGCATCCGTATGGGCGTAAAAATTGTCGCCGCTGACGTTGGCAAAATTGGAGATATCTGCCTCAGTGACAGTATGTTTTGCGGTGACGACCGTCTCGCCGATTTCCAATTCCTCGAAATGTTTCCTGAAAATATGGACGGGTTTTTCCACCTGCCGACCGCCTTGATGGTACTGGTTGGTGACGGCGGTGAGAAAGGTCGGATGCCCTTGCAGAGCCGTCGCCTGGAGGTAATGTTTGAGGCTGCGGATGCCGCCCAATTCTTCGCCGCCGCCTGCCCTGCCGGGCCCGCCGTGCATCAACATCGGGAGCGGCGAGCCGTGCCCGGTGTTTTCTTTTGCGCACAATTCATTGAGTATCAAAATCCTGCCGTGCCATTGCGCAGCGCCGAGCACGTATTCTCGTGCAATGCGCTCGTCCGCCGTGACGATGGAGCTGACGAGTGAGCCTTTGCCCATGTTCGCCAGTTCGATGGCTTCGTCGAGCGAGCAGTAGGGCATCAAAGTGCTGACGGGACCGAAGGCTTCGATGTGGTGCGAGTCTTCTTTTTTGAACGGGTCGTCGTTGAGCAACAGGATGGGTTGGAGGAAAGCGCCCTTGCTTCGGTCTGCACCAATCACCTCAAAATCTCCGTCGAGGTTGCCGGAAACGATAGAGGTGGTTGCCATCAAACGCTCCACCTGGCGGCGCACTTCTTCGACCTGGGCTTTGGCGACGAGCGCCCCCATTTTCACACCTTCCACCTGCGGGTCGCCGATGGTCGTTTTTGCAAGCGCCTGACCGAGAGCGATTTGTACGTCTTCCACCAGATTTTCCGGCACGAGGATGCGGCGCACGGCGGTGCATTTTTGCCCTGCTTTGGTCACCATTTCCCGGTGGACTTCTTTGATGAAAATGTCGAATTCCAGCGTACCCGGCGTGGCGTCCTCGCCAAGGATGCAGGCATTCAGGCTGTCCGCTTCCATGTTGAAAGGGATTGCAAAATCGAGGATGCGGGGGTGCGATTTCAGCATCCTGCCCGTCGAAGCGGAGCCGGTGAAAGTGACCACGTCCTGCCATTCCACCGAATCGAGGATGCCTCGTGCGCTGCCGCAAACTAATTGCAGCGCACCATCCGGCAGGATGCCCGAAGCGATGATGTCCCGCACCATCGCCTGCGTGAGGAAGCTGGTGACAGTGGCGGGTTTCACGATGGCAGGCATCCCGGCGAGCAGGTTGACCGAGATTTTTTCGAGCATTCCCCAAATCGGGAAGTTGAAAGCATTGATGTGAATGGCGACGCCCCGCTTCGGCGAAAGGATATGGCGACCGACGAAAGTGCCTTCCTTCGAGGATTTGATAGGCTCGCCGTCCACGTAAAAAGTCTCGCTGCCGAGCTTGCGCCGCAAACTTGCGTAGGCGAACAAAGTGCCGATGCCGCCTTCGATGTCCACCCAGGAGTCGGCTTTGGTGGCGCCGGTTGCGTAGCTGAGTGGGTAGTACGTTTTGCGGCGGTCGTGCAGATATATCGCCAGTTTTTTGAGCATCAGACCCCGCTCGTAAAAATTCATTTTTCGCAAAGCAGGGTTGCCGACGGTGCGGGCGTAGTGCATCATGGCGGCGAAGTCGAGTCCTTCACTGCCTGCGGTGGCGATGATTTCGCCGGTGATGGCGTTGAGTTGTGGGTCGCCTTTGCCGGCGTGAGGGAGCCAGGAGTTGAGGGCGTAGTTGGAGAGAATTTGCATGGTTAGGAAAATTTTGGAGGGCGAAAGTAGAAAACGAATCGTCTCATGAAAATGGCG
Organism: uncultured Saprospiraceae bacterium; assembly: GCA_964533005.1. GTDB lineage: Bacteria > Bacteroidota > Bacteroidia > Chitinophagales > Saprospiraceae > UBA6168. The sequence continues at coordinate 3,591 of CAZHLB010000105.1, read as the reverse complement.
GAATTGACCTGCAAAAAAGTTCGATTCACCACCTGAAGGGCATTCGTATAAAAGAGGAGATTGCCTGGCAGGCAGTATTACACTTCACCGAAATTTTTGACAAACCCATTCACCCCCCCCTCCTTCATCCGCTTGGATAAAGCATCCGCATCGCTCTTTTTCGCCATCGCCCCGACCAGGATTTTGTAAACCGTCTTCCCGCCCAATTCATTGATGTTCACCACGATAGCCTCGCCAAACTGTTTCTCTAACTTTTCCGCCGCAATCAAAACATTGCCGTAGTCGGCAAACACGCCCACCTGCACCCCGAAGCCAACCGCCTCTTGTTTTTTCACGCTAAAACGGAACAAGCCCTGCCCGGAGCCGACCGTTTTTGGCACTTCGGCAGAGACGGGTGAAGTGCCTGCGGAGGCATCCTTGCGGCGCAAAGCCTCGGCAACTGCCTTGTCTGCATTGACCCTGCCGTAGCCATATTTCAGGGAATGCCCGTTGCCGTCGTAGTCGGCGGGCGAACCGATTTTGTCTGCCGTTTGCTGCAAAATCTGCTTCACGTCACGGGCGGTCAGGTTGGGATTTGCGGAAAGCATCAGGGCGCAAATGCCCGCCACGATTGGGGTTGCGCCGCTCGTGCCGCCGAAATGTTTGTACAAACCTGCCCGCTCGATGCCGTCTGCCCAGTAGCGAAAAGCGCCTTCGCCACGTTCCGGCGTGCCGGTGTCCCACGAAGCACGGGCGGCAAACAGCGGGTAGTCGCCATTCGACGGGGCGACGACGCTGACTTGCATTCCCTGGTTGGAGTAGCGCGCGTAGCGGTCTTTGCTGTCGCAAGCACCCACGCAAATCACGTTGGGATGTGCGGCGTAAAAATTCACGTAGTCCAGCCCTTCGTTGCCGGCGGCGAACAGGATGACGCAGCCTTTGCCGCTCCTGCCTTCCCGTGCGGCTTTTGCGATGGCTTCTTCTTTCAGGGAATTGAGCGAGTAGCGAGGGTCGGTCGTGCCCCAAGAGCAACTGATGATGTCCGCCCCATTTTTCACGCAATATTCAAACATCTGCTCCGTCGCCCGTACGCTGAACGAGGTGCCGCTCACCGGCATGAACTTCGCATTCGGCGCAACGCCGACCATGCCTTTGCCATTCATGGCGGCGATGGCGAGGCTGGCGCAAGGCGTCCCGTGCGTGAAAGCAGGGTCGCCGGTGGACAGGTTTTCCGACTGCGTCCAGAGGTCGAAGGGGCGGAAAACTTTGCCTTGCAAATCCGGGTGGCTCACGTCGAAACCGTTGTCAATGATGCCAATCACGAGATTGGACGAGCCGAAACTGTTCAGCCGGTTCCAGGCATCCACCACCCTGGCGTCTGCGCCACGAACGGTCGAGTAGCCTGCACCGGGAATGGAGCCTTCGTTTTTCAAGTGCCAAAGTTGCGGCAGGTAAGTGTCGCCCGGCAGCGAGATGTCGTACTCGTCGAGCAGCATGTCGAGGTCGGGTTCGGCAATTTTTACGAGGGAAGTTGCCTGCAAAGCGGCGGCGACTTTGATGGGATTGGGCGAGTCTTTGCTCACCCTGGCGACGATTTGGTCGTTCCCCCGGCGCTCCACCAGTTCTAATTTGAATTCGTCGAGCACGAGTTTTTGCTCCTCGGCGTCGGCGTCCGGCTCGAACGTGATGAAGATTTCGCCGGTCGGAACCATTGGCTTGCCGCCGCCTTCGGCGACGTAAACGTGTGTGCCCACTTCGACCTCGTTTTTCTGGCGCACCTCGTCCAGCTTTTCGTCCACCGTTGCGCCGCCTTTGTTGAGTGCAACGACCTGGAAGCCGCCGAGGTTGGGCAATGCCTGCCGCTTGACGTAGTCGGCGTTTGCAAGGTTGGTGTCTTCTTTTGTTTTCAGCCCGACGAGGGTGGCGCTTTTCTTGAGCACGAGGGCGCCTTTGCCGCTTTTGATTTTGTATTTGCTCATTTTCAGATAGTTGGATGGTGAGATGCCAAAGGTGATAACTTTTCAATTGACTGCAAATGGGAAGATGGACGATGGCGCTGTGCAATTGCCAACTGCGCCGGGGGCCTCTTTTTAACAAACATAGTCAGCTAATGCCGGTGTTCCACGGGCACGTTTCGGCTTTTTCTTCAAGGCTGAATGCTAACGTTGAAATGCAAAGAGGTTTGAGCTTTGATGGTAGTGCGCAGGTGTGACGGTTGCAAACCGTCACAAGCAGAAGTAGAGGTTAAAAGAACAAGTAGAGTTGATTGCTGAGAAATAAACTTGTGCCCAGCGGGTATTTCAATTGATTAGCCGCTGCTCTGAGTTTTTCGATTTCATTCATTTTTCATGATTTTAAAATATGGGGATACGCAGGACTTCAAACTTAGGTTGCCATGGAAGTCACCGCTCAATCCGTTCCAAAACTTCTGCCTTTTCCTCCCTGCTACCGGCAGCAAAGCATCCTCTGTCGGCTGCCGAAGCAGCAAAGAAAAAAGTCCTTGCAGGTATTTGAAAATCAGTTTGTTAACTGTCGAAGCAGCCAAGCTCCTCCCCAAAAATCGAAAAGGCATTGTCAAACCTCGCTTTCGCTCTATTTTCAGCCCCTAAAAAAATTTCAAATGCCCACTATCCAGCTAAAAACAACCATCCCCGGCCCCAAAGGCAAAGCCATTCTCGAACGCCGCCTCGCCAATCTCCCGGCAGGCTTGGCAAAATCTACCGAAGTCGTCGTTGAAAAAGCCAGCGGCGCCGTCGTCACCGATGTGGACGGCAACACGCTGCTCGACTTTGCAGGCGGCATCGGCGTCAACAATGCCGGGCACTGCCCGCCGACAGTGGTCGAAGCAGTCAGGCGGCAAGCGGAAAATTACCTGCACACCTGTTCGCTCGTGACCACCTACGAGCCAATGGTCGAGTTGGCGGAAATGCTCAACCACCTCGCTCCCGGCGACTTTCCGAAAAAAACCTTGCTCGCCAACTCCGGTGCAGAGGCGGTGGAAAATGCGGTGAACATCTCCCGCTACTTCACAAAACGACCCGGCGTCATTGTTTTTGAGGGTGGCTACCACGGTCGCACCTTGCTCACGCTCAGCCTTACCAGCAAATACGGTTTGTTCAAAAAAGGCTTCGGGCCCTTCTTCGGCGACGTTTACCGGCTGCCTGCGCCCGACCTGTTTCGCCTACCCAACGGCATGAACGAGGAGCAATACCTGCAATTTTGCCTCGACCAAATTGACCATGCGTTGATTGCGCAAGTTGACCCAAGCGCAGTGGCGGCGGTGGTCATCGAGCCGGTGCAAGGCGAAGCCGGTTTCATTCCGATGCCAGTTTCGTTTTTGCGCAAGCTGCGCCACGTCTGCGACCAGCACGGCATGGTCTTGATTTTCGATGAAATCCAATGCGGCATGGGCAGGACGGGCAAGCTCTTCGCCAGCGAACATTTTGGCGTCGTACCCGACCTGACCACGATTGCAAAATCGCTCGGCAGTGGCTTGCCCATCAGCGCCGTGACTGGTCGGGCGGATATTTTGGATGCACCGCACCCCGGCGGCATCGGCGGCACTTACGGCGGCAACCCGCTTGCCTGCGTCGCCGCCATCGAAACGCTGAA
>CAZHLB010000104.1:0-13252 GCA_964533005.1 uncultured Saprospiraceae bacterium | reverse complement strand
GCAGAGAGATGTGTTTTTGAATGATTTTTATAAAAAAATCTTACCAAAACACCTCTCTCTGCAAAGCCCATTTTATTCAAGCATTATTTTTAAACTCACGGAAAAGAGCTTCGGGCTGTCGTCAATTTTCATTTGATAACTGCCCGGGTACAGCAAATCCAATCTGCGCCGCACATTGACCAAACCGATGCCACCGCTTCGGGGATGCACCGGCTTGAGCGGGCTGTCGGGCTTGCTGTTTTCAATCAACAAATGAATCAGGCTGGCTTCGACGCTCAGGCGGATTCTGACGAAGCCTTTGGAAATGTGGTTACCAGCGCCATGTTTGAAGCTGTTTTCGATGAAATGAATGAACAGCAGAGGCGCAATTTTTTGCTCGCCGATGTTGCCGCTCGTCTCGAAAGTGATGTCCACGTTGTTGCCCTGGCGCAGGCGTTCCAGGTCGAGGTAGTTGGCGATATAGTTCACTTCTTTGTGCAGCGGCACGTACCGCTCGTTGCATTCGTAGAGCATGTAACGCATCATTTCTGAGAGCTTTAGGACGATTTCGGGCGCTTTGTCAGACTTCTTCAAAGTCAGTGCGTACAGGCTGTTCAGCGTGTTGAACAAAAAGTGCGGGTTGATTTGCGACTTCAAAAACCGCAGTTCCGACTGCATGGCTTGCGTCTCGACGACCTGCTTTTCACGAATATTTTGATACCAATCCAGCGTGATTTTGACGAGGGTAGAAGTGCCAAGCACGAACAGGTTGGGCACGAAAGACCAGTTCAGGTTTTCCAGCAGGGTCTCTTGCATTTCCGGTATGTGCTGTGATTTGACGTACACAAAAAACACTTCGATGGGCGAGATGATGAACACCAGCAGCAACAGGAAACCCAAGTAAGACGAGAACTTTTTGGTCGCCAGGTACTTTGGGATGAGCACGTAAATATTGTAGTAAACTGACCCGCCGAGAATGGCAAGCCGGATGAGGTTGTTGCTGACCGTGAAGAAGAAATTTTGGTGCGTGGTGATGTTTTCAATGATGGAATAGATAAGCACGACACCGCCCCACAAAAGGACGTGGTAAAATAGCTTCGAATTGAGAAGCTTGAAAAATCGTTGTCCGGTGTGCTCCTGCATAAATGGTTGAACTAGGATAACTGGGATAGCGAAGGATGAAAAGGATTATGGCATTATCTTATTCATCCTTCGCTATCCCAGTTATCCTAGTTCAAAAGCAATGCAATGATGGCAAAACCAGCCACGCACCCAGTCAACAATTAGATAAAAAACCAACCGGCAAGGATGAAGTAGGGCAGGCTACTTTTCTGAAGTACCCCAAATTTTACCTTTGCAAACTTTTCAAAAAAGGGGCTTGGCTTTCAAAGCCGAAATCCCCAATCCGACATCGAATGGTTTATCTGACGAGAAGAGAAAGATTCAACGCCGCCCACAAACTTTGGGTGGAACAATGGAGCGAGGAGGAGAACCTGGCTTCCTTCGGCAAGTGCGCCAACCGCAACTGGCACGGGCACAATTACGATTTGTTTGTCACGGTGAAAGGCAAGCCTGACTCAGTTACCGGCTTCGTGATGGACGTGAAAGAACTCAGCAAAATCATCAAGACCGTGCTAATTGACCAGGTTGACCACTCGAACCTGAACCTCGACGTGCCTTTCATTCCGAAGGGGATGCAGCCGACGACGGAGAACCTCGCCATCCTTTTTTGGCAACAATTGCAGCCGCATATTCAGGGCTGCGAGCTGCACTGTATCAAGTTGTATGAGACGGAGAATATTTACGTGGAGTATTTTGGCGAGTAAAAACCGGAAAAATGACATCTCGAAAATGCCTGATTTTGCTGGAAAAAATTTCTGAAAGAAATTTTTTCCAGCAAAATCAGGCATTTTCGAGATGTTATTTTTGGGCTTAATTCGAGAAGTGAAATACCGCCAGCCCAAGCGCCACGCAAAGCAAGATGGTTTTCAGCATATCCAATTTCCAGAGAAAATAAGCCAGAAAAGCAACAACGGCAATCGCCAGCGACCCCCAATCCAAGCTATCCAACCGAGGCACGAGCAGCCGGAAAGCTCCCCACTTCATCTCCTCCACCTGCCGGAAAAGCGTGTTCTGGAAAAACCAGATGCCCAAGTTCAAAATGACCCCGACCACCGCCGCCGTGATGCCAGACAAGGCGGCACTCAGGTTTTTGTTGTCCCGCAGATGCTCCACGAAAGGCGCTCCCACGAAAATGAAAAGGAAGGAAGGCACGAAAGTGACCCAGGTGACTAAACACGAAGCAATCACACCTGCAACCACCGGGTCGAACTCGCCGGGGTTTCTGAATGCACCCATGAAACTGACAAATTGCAGCACCATGATGAGTGGCCCCGGCGTCGTTTCTGCCATGCCCAAGCCGTCTAACATTTCGCCAGGGCGCAACCAGCCGTAAGTTTCTACTGCTTTTTGTGCAACGTAGGCAAGCACGGCATAGGCTCCGCCAAAAGTCACGACGGCGCTTTTGCTAAAAAACAGGCTCTCCTGCACGAAAATGGAGTTACCGCCAAACGCCACCGCTGCCAAACCTACCGGCACGAACCAGACGAGCAACCAAATCCCAGCCGTGCGCAAAGCTCGCATTGCAGAAGGTTTCACCGGCTGAATATGCTGGTCAATGAGTGCTTCATTTTCGCCGTCTTTCGCAGCGTGGCCTTTGATGACGAGGAATTTTTCCTGCCAAAATTTGCCGCCGAAAAAGCCAATCAGCCCCGCCGCAATCACAATGATTGGAAATTCAACCTCGAAGAAAAATATGGCGATGAAAGCCAACGCCGCCAGTCCGAACATCACCTCGTTTTTCAGCGCCTTCTTCGCAATCTTCAAAACTGCGCCTACCACAATGGCAAGCACTGCTGGCTTGATGCCATAAAAAAGTCCTTGCACGAAGGTCACGTCGTGAAAAGAAGCGTATAAAATGCTGAGAATCAGAATGGCAATGAAGCCCGGCAAGACAAATAACCCGCCTGCGACCAAGCCGCCTCGGGTTTTGTGCAACAGCCAGCCGATGTAGGTTGCCAATTGCTGCGCCTCCGGTCCCGGCAGCAACATGCAATAGTTGAGGGCGTGGAGGAAGCGGTTTTCGCTTATCCATTTTTTGTCTTCCACCAGGAATTTGTGCATCACTGCAATTTGCCCGGCGGGGCCGCCGAAGCTGTTGACGGCAACTTTGAGCCAGACTTGGAAGGCTTCCCGGAAGGGTACGATTTCGTGCAATGATTTGGGCTGTGAGTTATACTCCTCCACCTGCGGTTTTGTCGTTTTTGTCATCTTGGAAAGACCCGTCCACGTCGTGTGCGTGTTGCGTGGACGGGTCTTTCCAAGATGACAAAAACGACAAAACCGCAAGTGTCACCTTTTCGCTTAACGCAGCAGCTTTTGCGCCACGTCCAGCCTTTGCGCCGCATTGTCCCAATTGATAATCTGGAACAGATTGTCCACAAATTCGCCCCGCCGGTTGCGGTATTTCAGATAATAGGAATGCTCCCAAACGTCAATTACCAGTAAAGGAATGACGCCCCACTGGGTCAGCTTTTCGTGGTTTTCGCATTGCAAAACGGTCAGCTTGTCGGTGTAAGGCTGGAAGCCGAGGATGCCCCAGCCGTTGCCGTCCACGTCCTTGGAAGTTTTCGTCAGCAGCAATTTCAGCTTGTCGTAGCTGCCAAAATCCCGCTCGATGCGCTTCAAAAGCTCGCCGGATGGGTCGGCTTTTTTGTTGCTGAGATTCGTCCAGAAAATTGTGTGCAGCACGTGCGAGGAGAGGTGGAAGGCGAGCTTTTTTGTCCAGTAGTCCACTGTTTCCACGGCGTTTTCGTCCAGTGCCTTGCGAATCATTTGCAAGTCTTTGTTCGCCGCTTTTACCGCACCGCCGTGGTGAAAAGTGTAGTGCAGGTGGACGGTTTCTTCGTCCATGAATGGTTCGAGGAAGTTTTCATTGTACGGCAGCGGTTGCAGGGCGAAGTTGCCATCGGCGTCCGTCAGTTTGTCAATGCCGTTTTCGGCGACGTTGCTGGCGAAGACTGAATTGATGGGTAGCAATGAGGCTGCGCCGAGGATGGTGGTGGATTTGAGAAAGTCTTTTCTTTTCATGGCTTGCATTTTTTGCGGCAAGTTAAAGTTTCGGATTCCAGGTGTGGCGCTCATCGGACACGTATTTCGCCCAAGCGTACAGCGCATCGTACATTTTCATGCCCACTGCCAGCATTTCGAGGTCGTCTTTGAAATTGTGGGAAAGTCCCGCCGAAATCGCCCAAAGCCCCGCCGCCTGCTGCGCAAGGTCGAAGCGGTCGGTGTCTGCGCCTCGCACGATGACAGCGAGTTGAAGCAGTGCAGGGTCAGTCAGACCATGCTTTTTCACGATGAAATCGAAGGTGCAAAACTCGCCCTCGTGCGAGTATTCAGCGCCGGGAATGTCGTACGGAATGGCGTCGAGTTCCTTCGCTTTTTCAAAGACTTGCTCCTTCGGCACGTAAATAAATTCCGCCTCGCCGTCCACGAAGTTTTTGAGGAGCCAGGGGCAGGCGATGCGGTCAATTTTCGGTCGCTCACGAGTTATCCATTTCATGGCAATTCGATTTGGAATGTTTCCCGCAGACGTGTTTCCCGCAAAGTCTCGCAAAGGAGCGAAGTCTCGCAAAGTCAACGTCTCACCTTAGCGAGACTTCGCTCCTTTGCGCCCTTTGCGGGAAAACACGTCTGCGTGAAACTTCGGGCAAAGCTGCCGTGCCCCGGTTTCCGAAAATAGGACGCAATCAACCTTTTGTACCGGCTTTACTTTTTTGCAGCTTTTTGCGGTAGGCGGAAGGAATTTCCCCGGTGTGTTTTTTGAAAAGGCGGGCGAAATAGCTCTGGTCGAAAAAGCCTGCGAGGTAGGCGATGTCGGTGAGCGAATACATCGGGTCGTGCAGCAATTCGATGGCTTTTTCGACCCGTATTTTGATGACGTACTGGGCGAAGGACAAGTTGTCGAAGTATTTTGAAAACTCCCGGCTCAGGTAGCCGGGGTTCATGTCGAGTTCCTTGGCAAGTTCATTCAGGCTCAGTTTGACGTCCACCGGTTTTTGAAGCAACTCTTTCAATTTCTTCACCCAGTTGGGGATTTTCTTTCCCGCCCGCTGCTTGCCCTCGAACACTTTTTGATACACGTCGAGCAGCATTTGCTCCATCGGGTTTTGCGTGTGCTTTTCGTGCCGGTGGTACTTCGCCCAACTGTACAAGGCATCGTAAATCATCATGCCCTTTTCCAGCAGTTCCCGGTCATCGGCGAAGTTGTGCGCCAAGCCCGCCGAGATTGCCCAAAGCCCCGGCGCTTGTTCCGCCAGGTGATGCCGGTCGGTGTCTGCGCCCCGCACGATGGTCGCCAGCACTTGCAAAGCGGGGTCTTCCAGCTTGTATTTTTTCAGGAAATAATCAAAGGTGCATTGCTCGCCGTAGTGCGTGAATTCCACGTCGGGCACGTCGAAAGGCGTTGCGCCGAGGGCTTCGGCTTGCGTTTTCACCTCGGCGTCGGGGACGTAAATGATTTCCGCCTCCCGGTCAATGAAGCGGCGGATGAGCCAGGGGCAGGCGAGGCGGTCAATTTTGGGGCGGTGGCGGGTAATCCATTTCATGTCGAAAAGATACGCTCATTCGCAAAATCACCGTCACACTTCCAAAGCCTCCCGAACCGCCAGCCGCCCTGCCTGCCAGCTTGGCAACCAGCCCACCAGTACTGATACGACCAGCACTGCTGCCAGCCAGCCCCAAATGGCTTGCCACGACACCGCAAAATCGAGCGGTTTCAACAGCCCGACCTTGCCAATGACGGTGTCCAACAGAAAAATAAAATGGAGTTATGGCAAAGGATAAATTGCCACATTGTTTTTATCCTGCGCATAGAAAAAGTGCAGGCAATAATCACCTTCCTGTATTAATATTGGAAAATGAACGGCGAAATTGCCGGATGAACCGGGCAATAAATGGAGGGTATTTCCCAAAAAAATATCCGGTTTTATAGGGGTTGACCGAATACCGGCATCGTTATAAATAAGCTCAAAATAGTCGCCCATATTTGCCGAATTGAAAATAATTCGATTAGCAGGATGCCGATTGACGATTTCAATAGACAAAACTGATTTTTGAGTGTCAAACGCTAACAAGATATCGCAAACGCCTGAAATTTCCAGCCATTCTTTGAATATTCCGGCCATAACTTTCTTGCCAAGCAAGCTGCTCACCAAATAATCAACATTGGTGTAAGGATTGACTTCGTAATATTTTAGTCCGTTGGCGATTATTTCATCCCACATTTCCCGGCGCAGCCAACAAGCGTTTTCAATGGCGGTTTCCAATCGTTCGATAACTGTTCTGGCATCCGACAGGCTTTTTGAATAAGGTTGTTGTTTTAATCCTTCATAAGCATTCACTTCGTTTTTACTTTCACTACCTATCCCCTTGCAAAAACCCGGAATGAACTTCCTTCCGTCTCGAAAATAATGAATGACATTCAAATAATGAAAGGAATTTTCGTCCGAAATTAAATCGTCTTTTGAAATTTCAAATGCCGCTTTGCAACGCTCAAAATGCAAAACCAACCAGCTTTCAAATGCCCGACAGGTGTAGGCTTTGAGGAGATAATTTTTCCATTCGGCATCAAAATCATCTGCTGCATAGTTTTTTTTTGAATAAGCAAATTGCCCGTCTTCGTAAAATAAAGCCTCCGGTGAAGGGTCTTCATACAAACTAAACTCGTTGCTTTTATCTGTTAAATCAATAATCGCCCGGGTATTCAAAACATTTGGGAATTGCTGCTCCAAAAAGGAACGATAAGCATATTCCGAGAGAAAAAAACGGTCTGAAACGGATGCAAATAATTCAAACTCTTCTGCGCTCAACAAATGCGCCTGCGCTATTCTGTCTTTTGTTTTGGAAGTTAAGTGGTAGCTGTTCCGCTCGTCATTATCAATCACAATCCATATTTCATTATAGCTGTTCTTTTGTTTATCCGCTGCTTTTTTTCGCTTCATTGCCTCGCATATCATGCCTTTTAGGCTGTTATCTTGCAGCTTATCTTGTTCGCCGGAAGGTGCGACAATATTTATGGTCACTGCGGATAATCTGCGTGATAAGATAGGATTAGACTTGATGCCTCTGAAATAAACCCATTCTGTTTCGCCTTCGCAAAGTATCAGATATCGCTTCGCCGGGAGCAATGTTTTTTCATCGTCTCTAAGTTCGGCATCATCCGGCATTTCAAAGCCCTGCTCTCCGGCTTTCGACCTTGCCGTTTTGACTGCTCTGGCTTGTTCCCGCCTTTGATGCCGCTTAATTTTTGCCATTGAATATGCCGGAATTAGCGATTTCAGAAACCATATGTTCTTCATCTAAATTCGGAACGGCTCCGAAACGCCCGGTTAAATACCAGTCCCCAATGGGCGTGTCTTTGCGAAGTCCGGTGAAGGACGAAAGGGAAAAAACTTCGGTGGCTCCAAATTCATTTTTTTCCAGAAAATACATTTGGTCTCTGCTAAAGCTGCCCGATGAAAGCAAGGTAGGGTCATGGGTAGCAAAGATGAGTTGGGCATTCTTGGGGTTGGTTTTTTGATTGTGAAACAATTCAATCAAAGAGCGTGTCAGGTGTGGATGCAGGCTTTTATCAAGTTCATCAATAATAACCGTATCACCGTCCGAAAGCGCCATGAGCAGAAGCTGAATGACATTAAAAAACTTGATTGTTCCGGTGGATTGTTCTTTTAAAGGCAGTGTTTCCGTTCCTATTTCACGGTTTTTGTCGAACATCCGATGTCTGATGCGGATGCGATATTTAAAACGTTCGATAAAATCCCGTTTAATTTTATCTTTTTCCGCTTCGGGAAAATCGTCCGGAAATTGAATGGTCGGCACTTCGTCATCTTCCCCGACTTCGATGCCCATAATTCCCGCATCTACTTCTGTCAACAGGCGTTCAATTAATTTAACAATGGGTGTTTCATTGTTTTCGGCGATATATTTCCCAAGCCCTGCCAACTGCAATTCATTATATTCTTCCGGTAATATGGAAATGCCTAAATGCGCTGAAAAATAGAGATATACAGGTATGAGTTGCTCTTGATTTTTATTGACTGCTTTCGATAAAAAAAGCTGATTAGGCAGCAATTCTTCCTCAATGGATTTTCTTTGCCCGCGATAATAATCACCAAACTTAATCGGTTTGCCATGCTCCCGCAGATACAAGCGGGCAGCTGTCATCCTGCCTTCATCTTTTTTGAGGTAAAAAAACAGTTCTTCTTTCAAAATCTGTTCATGGTCGAAGGATATGGCATATTGATAACGCTGCTTGTCGGGAGCGATAAAGTCAATTTCGAATACGGTCGGTTTTTTTCGAGTTGTCAGGTCGAAATAAAAAAACTCGTTCGCTTCCAGCTTCTTTCCCGGTTGGAAGGTATTCGAGGTCTCAACCAGCCATTTTAGGGCACGAAAGGCTTTGAGCAGATTGCTCTTGCCTGCGTTGTTGGCACCATAAATGACCGCTGATTTCAATGCAAAAACAGCCGGATATTTCTCGCTGCGAGCGGGCAGGTTGGGGCGCTCGCTAATCTTCCCGGCGGGTACAAGGGATAAAACCTGTCGCTCTTTGATAGAGCGAAAATTGGTGACAGCAAGTTCGAGTAACATGATACAAGATTATTTTTTGCAGAATTTTTGCAAATGTACACCTTATATCCCAATCGTCAAACTTGGTTTTGAATTCTTTGCTTCACAACTCAAACTTCCTCAACTCCGCCCCCGCCCTTTGCCACGCTTCCTCCAACGCCAGCCACCTGTCCACGCTCTCATAATACAGCGTCGTTTCCAGAAAATATTCCAGCACCGTGATTTGCCCCGCCTGCAAAGCACGGTCGAGAATGGCTGCGCTCGAAACCGTTTGCAGGCTCGTCCGATACTCCTCGAAGTTTTGCCGCAAGGCTTGATATTGCTCGTAAAGCCGCTTGATTTCGTTGAAATGCTCCGTCCGATGCTCCTCGATGCGGGCGTCATATTCCTGCACTTGCAACGCCGAATAATTCAGCCGCTTCCTGTTTTCCCAAAGGGGAAGGCTCACGCCAGCATGAACGCCATGAAATTGTTGCCCCAACAAACCCTGGTAACGGTAGCCCGCCTCGAATTTGGGCAGGAGCAAGGCTTTGGTCAACCTGGCTTCCGCTTCGCCGATTTGCCGTTGCATTTGCAGGTATTTCAGCGTTGGGTCAGTTTCCTCGATAGTGCGTTCCAATGTTTCAAAATCGGGAAGGGTAGGGGTTGGCGGATAAATCGTGTCGGTGAAAACGACCGGGTTGCCGCCGTTAAGTTCGGTGAGGCGTTGCAAGTTTTCAGCGAGTTCGGTTTCCAGCAATTGCAGGTCGGTTTGCAGGTTTAGCAATTGCAGGCGGGCTTTGTTCACATCCAAAATGGTGGCGTCCTGCCGCTCTAATTTTTTCTGGTAATTGGCGGCAAACCGCTCCGCACTTGCCTGCCGCTTTTCCAGTTCAGCCTTGCGTTTGTTGAGGTAAACGAGGTGCAGAGCGACCAATTTGGCTTCCAGCAAAAGGTCTTTCCGCAGCAATTCCATTTCAAAAGCAATCTGGCTCGTTTTCAAATCCGCCACCTGCCGCCGGTATTTGTAGGCGCTCGGAAAATCGAAGGATTGGGCGGCGGTCAAATCAGTCTGGCTGCCTGCCGACGATGGAAAACCCTGCATCCAGTCAACACTCACCGACGGGTCGGGCAGGGCAAGCCCCGTTTTGAAAAAGGCTTTTCTGGCTTCGATGCGGCGCTGCTCTGCCTGCAAGGTTTTGTTATTGGCTTGCACGGAGGCGAGGAGTTGGTCAAGGGTGCTTTGCGCTGGGAGGCTGACGGTCAGGGTCAGCAGAGCGAAAAGCAGTTTATATTGATGCTTCATTGTTCTTTCTTTTTGATTGAATGATGAAATACACGGCTGGAATAATGAAAATATTGAGCAGCGTCGAACTTAACAGCCCGCCCAAAATCACCTTCGCCATCGGGCTTTGAATTTCATTCCCAGGCTCGTCCCCTGCCAAAGCGAGCGGAATGAGTGCCAGCGCAGCCGTGAGCGCCGTCATCAAAATCGGCGTCAGCCGGTCGAGCGAGCCATTGATGACAGTGTCGTACAAGCCCATGCCTTCCTGCCGCAAAGCGTCGTAGCGGCTCACCAGCAAAATCCCGTTTCGGGTCGCCACGCCAAAAAGCGTGATGAAACCGATGATGGCGGGAATGCTCAAAATGCCCGACGTGAGCCAAACGGCGAACACACCGCCGATGAGCGCCAGCGGCAAATTCAGCAAAATGATACCCGCCAATCCGAAGTCCCTGAACTCTGCGTAGAGCAGCAGCAAAATGATGAACAACGCAATGATGGACGTGAAAAGCAACGATTTGGAAGCAGCGGCTTCGCTCTCGAACTGCCCGCCGTACTCGATGTGATACCCTTCGGGAAGCTGCACGTTTTGCCCGATGGCTGCCTGAATATCCTCCACCACGCCCCGCAAATCCCGCCCGGCGACGTTGGCGGAGACCACCACTTTTCGCTGCACGTTCTCCCGGTTGATGGTGTTGGGGCCCGACGTGGATTGGATGTCGGCGACCGCTGCGAGCGGAATTTTTTGCCCGTTTCCCGCATCCAGCATCGTGTTTTTGATTTGCTCGATGGTCGAGCGGTGCTCCTGGTTGTAGCGCAAAACGAGGTCGAAACGTTTTTCGCCCTCGAAGACCTCGCCGACTTTTTCGCCTGCCATTGCCACGTCCACGAACTCGGCGAAGTCCGCCGTGCGGATGCCGTAGCGAGCCAACATTTCCCGGTTGCCCTTGATTTGTAGTTGCGGAATTTCGATTTGTGGCTCGACCGACAAGTCCACCAGACCTTCGATGCCTTCGATGGCGGCTTTGATTTCGTTGGAAAGTGTGAACATCCTGTTCAAATCCGTCCCAAAAAGTTTGATGGCGATATTCGCCCTCGTGCCCGAAAGCATGTGGTCAATGCGGTGACCGATGGGCTGCCCAATGGTGATGTTTGCGCCGGTGACGCCGGACAATTTTTCCCGAACTTCTTCCATAAATTTCTCCCGGCTGCGGTCGGTCAAAGTGAACGGAGCGTCAATTTCGGAGGCATTCACGCCCTGGGCGTGCTCGTCGCTTTCGGCTCGACCGGTGCGGCGGGTGGTGGTTTTGATTTCGGGGACGGTGAGCAATGCCCGCTCCACCTGCGCTCCGATTTTGTTGCTTTCTTCCAAAGAAATGCCCGGCAAACTGACGGCGCTGATGACCAAAGAGCCTTCGTTAAATTCCGGCAAAAAGCTCCTGCCCAACGTGAAAAAGACCGCCAGCGAAACCACGAAAACCGCCAGCGCCGCCGTAATCAACACACCTTTGAAGCGCATGGCAGTTTTCAAAGTCGCCTCGTAAGCGCCTTTCAAATTGCGTTCGAGCCAACTGCCGTGCGCCTGTTTTATCAGGCTTTTTTCATTCGTCAAAAGCAAGCTGCAAAGCACCGGCGTCACCGTGAGCGCCACCACCAGCGAGGCAAAAAGCGACACGATGAACGAGATGCCGAGCGGTTGCAACATCCTGCCTTCCATGCCGGACAGGAAAAACAGCGGCAAAAAAGCGGCGATGATGATGAGCGTGGCATTGAGAATGGACGCCCGGATTTCCGTCGAAGCGTTGAAAACGACGGTCAGCGGCGGCAACTTTTCAACGGCTGGTTTGAGCGCATTTTCCCGCAATCTTTTGAAGACGTTTTCCACGTCAATGATGGCGTCGTCCACCAGCACGCCGATGGCGATTGCCATGCCGCCGAGGCTCATCGTGTTGATGGTGAAACCCAGCCAGCGCAGCACCAGCACCGCCACTAGCAATGAAATCGGAATGGCAAGCAGCGAAATAATGGTCGTGCGGAAATTCATCAAAAACACAAAAAGCACCACGACGACGAACAGCGAACCTTCCAAAAGCGAGCGGTTGACGTTGCCGATGGAGGCAGTGATGAAATCGCTTTGCCGGAAAATGTGCGAGTTGATTTTCACGTCGCCGGGCAGGTTTTGCTGGATATCGGCAAGCGCCTCGTCGAGCCGTTTCGTCAGTTCGAGCGTGTTGGTGTTGGGCTGCTTGCTGACGGTGAGGATGACGGCAGGCTCGCCCCGCATCGAACCGTCGCCGATTTTGGGAGCGGCGGCGACCTTGATTTCCGCCACGTCGGAAATTTTCACCGGAGCGCCTGCGATGTTTTTCACCACGACGTTGCCCAATTCGCTCACGTCGTTCGTCCGTGCGATGCCTCGCACGATGTACTCGTTTCCAAAATCATTGATGAAACCGCCCGACGAGTTTTGGTTGGAGGACTGGCAGGCTTCGAGCAATTCGTCGAGCGACACGCCGTAGTGCTTCATCAGCGAAGGGTTTGCCTGCACCGAATATTGCTTGTATTCGCCGCCGATGACCACCACGTTTGCCACCCCCGGCGTCGAAAGCAAGCGGGGGCGCAGGTTCCAATCAGCAATGGTGCGGATGTCCATGAGACTGGTCGAGTCGGCGGTGAGGGAAATGAGCATGATTTCGCCCATGATGCTTGATTGCGGCGCAAGGGTCGGGTTGCCAACGCCCTCCGGCAGCCGCTCGCTGACCGAAGGCAGCCGCTCGCTCACGATTTGGCGGGCAGTGTAAATGTTCGTGCCCCACTCAAATTCCACCCAAACGATGCTGATGCCCGCCGAAGAAGACGAGCGCACCCGCCGCACGTTGGTCGCCCCGTTGAGCGCCGATTCGAGGGGGAAGGAGACGAGTTTTTCCACCTCCTCCGGCGCCATGCCGTGCGATTCGGTCATCACGACGACGGTCGGGGCGGTGAGGTCGGGGAAGACGTCTACCTCCATTTTCGACGCCACGTAGCTGCCCCAGGCGAGGAGCAAGATGGCTGCCGCCAAAATCAGGAGGCGGTTTTGCAGGGAGAATTGAATGATTTTGTTGAGCATGTTTTTGCGTCTTTTTGCGTCAGTTTTTGCGTCTGACCCAGGTTTTTGCGTCTTTCTGCGTCAATTTTTGCGTCAAGTGCTGGCGCAAATCGCCCATTTCATTCCTCGATAAATTTCACGTATCAGATACCTTCGAGATTAATGTCGTCAAATTAGTTGTACGATGTTGTTGCCCGCCTTTAAGAAAGTTTTAGACATTCGGAAAGGTAGGG
>CAZHLB010000103.1:2667-13277 GCA_964533005.1 uncultured Saprospiraceae bacterium | reverse complement strand
TCGGTGACTTTGATGACTAAGTTGCCTTCGCCCGTACAGCCCAAATCGTTGGTCAGCGTGAACGAGAAAGTGGTGTTCTCAAACAGCGGCGAGGTGAACGGATTGAATGGCGACCAGTTCGTAAAGTCTTCGATTTCAAGCCCATCCAGATTGAAAGGCACCGGGTTGCCAGCGCAGGCTTCGAATGCCTGGTCGAAATCGGCGTCCACCACGGCGTTCACCACGGAGAAACTTTCCACCGCTTCGCAACCATGCTCGTTGACGGCACGGACGAAATAGGTGATGGCTTGTGTGCTGGTTTGCACCGTCAAACTCACGTCCGTTCCCACCACGAAATCGAAGTTTTCATTCGTCGCCCACTCGAAATTGACGTTGCCCGAACCGTTGGTTTGAGCATTCAAAGTCACCGGGTCGTTGTCGCAGGAGATGATGTCGTCAATCGGCAGCAAGGCAAAAACTTCGGTCGGCACTTCGACGGTCACGGTTTGCGCAGCGGAACATCCGTTGGCGGCGGTGACGACGACGTTGAAAGTGGTCGTCTGGTCAATGGTCGTGCTTGGATTGACGGCGGTGGAGTTGCCGAGGTTGCCACCCGACCATTCGTAGGTGAAGTTCGGGTCGCCGTTCGGGTTGAGTTCGACGGTTTCGCCACTTCCACAGGTGAACAATTGCGAGGTCAAAACGGGCGGCGCAAAGGCTTGCACCGACACTTCTTCGCTCACCGTTTGCTGGCAGCCGTTGCCGAAGGCGGCGGTTAAAACCGCCGTTACAACCTGATTTCCAGAGACTTGCAAAGTCGGGTTTGCCTGCGTGGAAGTTCCGAGTGCGCCAAAATCCCAGTTGAAATTAGTCACGCCGCCGGGCACGTTGCTCGTGTTGGTGAAGGTCACGGTCACCGGGTCGTCGCAATTTGCGGCAGCCGCCACGAAGGAAACGGTCGGCGGCGTTGCCACCAAAACTTGCAGCAAAAGCGGCTCGGCGCATTGCCCGTTGGGAACGAGCGCCACTTGGTACGAGCCTGCATTTGCGTAGCTGAAACTTGGATTTTGCTCGGTGGAAGTCTGCCCCTGATTTGGATAATCGAAGTACCACGTGAAGCCGTCCGTCAGGTTGGCGGTCGTTGAAAAATCAACCGTCAGGTCGTGGCATTGTGATTGGCTGACCGTCGCCGGGTCAATTGTGAGCGTTTCGGTCACGGTCATCACCGCCTCGTCGCTGACGGTGCAAGTGCCGTTGGAAACGGAAACCGAGACGTTCACCTGACCTGCCGCTTGCGCAGAAAAAACCGGATTCGGCGTACCGTCGCCACTGACGATGAGGTTGTCGGGCGACCAATCGTAGGTCAGCGAGCCGCCGCCGGGGTTGGTCACGCTGAGGCTGAACTCGTGTGTTGCGCCTTCGCAAACCGTCGCCACCGGGTCGAGGGCAAGGCTGATGGGCGCTGCTTCAACCACCTGGCTGGCAGTTGCAGTGCAACCTTCCGGGCTGGTCACGGTCAGCGTCACGCTCATGGGCGACTGATTGACAAGGATTTGCGGATTTTGCTCATTGATAACCTGCCCGTTGCCAAGCGTCCATTGATAAGTACTTGCGTTGCTTGCTTGCCCGGTGAACTGGACGTTCACGCCGTTGTCGTCGCAGCCAAGTGCCGCCCAAGCGAAGGCTGCTTGCACATCCACTTGCGGCGTTGCCGCAAAAACTTGCTCCGCCGAGCAGCCGAAAGCATCGGTCACGGTCACGGTGTAGCTGCCAGCGGCGAGGCTGTTCAGGTTCGACGAGGTGCTGCCGTTGCTCCAATTGTAAGAATATGGTGCAGCGCCGCCAGAGATGTTGACGATGGCAGTGCCGTCGGTGCTGGCCTCGCAGGTGGGGTGCAGCAGGTCAACAGCCAGTGCCATGTTTTCATTTTGCAAGGAAACTTCACCGAGGCGGGTGCAGCCGTTGGCGTCCGTCACCGTCACCTGATAAGTTCCGGCGGCGAGGCTGGATGCTTGCGGGTTGATTGCTCCGTTGCTCCACTGGTAGGTGAAGGGGCTTGCGCCACCGTTCACCACCAATGTTACGTTTCCATTGGCGAGGTTTTCACAAGGAGCGTTCACAATATCAGTAAGTAACTCCATCGCAGGAGTGTTGGTCAATTCGATGCTTGCCGTTTTTTGGCAGCCTGCCTGGTCGCTCACGGTCACGGAATACGTGCCTGCCTGCAAGCCACCGATGGTGCCCGATTGCCCGAAATTGTTCCATTGATAGCTCAACGGGCTGCCATTTCCGCCGGAGATGTTGGCTTGCACAATGCCATTTGCCATGCCGGGGCAACCTTGCTGAACGACGGCGAGCGCCACCTCGAAAGACTGGTCAGCCACGTCCACCTGCATCGTTTCGGCGCAGCCTTGCGCATCGGTGATGGTGACGGAATACGTGCCGGGGGCGAGGTTGGAGGCAGTCGTTCCGGTTGCGCCGTTGCTCCATTGGTAGCTCAATTGCCCGTTTGGATTGCTCACCCAAACGGCGGCGTTGCCGTTGTCGTCGCACGAGGCATTTTGAAAACTGCTCACTGCCTGCATCGAGCCATCCTGAATTTCAAAAGTTTGCACACTGGAACAGCCGGTGGCATTGGTCACGGTCACTTGGTAGCTGCCGGGTTGCAGGTTCGAGGCGGCTGCTCCGGTCTGCTGCGCCGGGTCGTTCCAGGTGAAAGTGTATCCGCCAGAGGCGGACGAGCCGCCGGTGATGTTCACGGTTGCCGTGCCGCCTTGTCCGTCGCAGCGGTAGGGCGTGGTTTGCATGGAAACGGTGAACGGCGTGGAGTTGGTCACTTGCACGGCTGCCGTTTTGTAACAACCCGTTCCGTCGGAGACGGTCACGGTGTAGTTTCCGGCAGGCAGGTTGACAGCAGTTTGGGTGGTCTGACCATTGCTCCAGAGGTAGGTGTAAGTGCCGCTGCCGCCGGTCGGATTGACGTTTGCAGTGCCGCCGCCTTGCCCGACACAACCGGCTTGGGTTGCTTGCGTGGCGATGCTCATGGAACTGTTGGTGACAGTTGCCCAGGCTTCTTTGGCGCAACCTTGGCTGTCGGTGACTTTTAAAACCCAAGTGCCCGGGTTGACGCCGTAGGCAGTTTGACCGCCTTGCCCGAAGCCCCATTCGTAAGAAAATGGAGGCGTCCCGCCGCCTGCCGTCGCCGAAATATTCGTCGGGCTGCCGCAAGGATTGGAATAAGCCAGGCTCACCGTGACCGGGTCAGGGTCGTCGTGGAAAACGGTGGCGCTCGACGTGCAGCCCGCTCCGTCGGTGACGGTCACGGTGTACATTCCTTCTGGCGCAGGCGCTTGATGCTGGTTGCTCGGCTGGTTGCCATTGCTCCAGGCAAAGCTGAACGGCGCCGTGCCGCCCGTGATTTTCGCCTCGACGCTTCCGTCGCAAGTGCCGCCGCATTTCGAGGGAACGGCAAGAATGCTGACCTGCACCGGCGGCGAATACGTTGCCCCGCCCACCTTGATGCAGCCGTTGGCATCCGTCACGGTGACGAAATAGTAGCCGGCGGAGCTAAGATTGGAAGCGGTGGTCGTGTTCGAGCCGGTCGTCCAGGCGTAGTTGTACGGCGCAATGCCGCCGGAAACGCTGGCAGTCAGATAGTTACTGCCAGGAGCGCACGGGTCAGGTGCGCCGCTGATTGCGACCACGATGGGCGTAGGCACGGAGACGTTCGTGCTGCCATTTGCCGAGGCATACGAAGCATCCGTGACGGTGACAGACAACGTGCCGCTTGCCGGGTTGGCGATGGTTTGACCGGTTTGGCCGTTGCTCCAATAGTAGTTGAATGGAGCCGAGCCACCGGTGACCACTGCCGTAGCCAAGCCGCTGTTGTAGCCTGCGCACGTGGGGGCGATGTAGTTAATGGACACGCTCAGTTGAGCAGTTGCAGTCCCGAGTAATCCAACCGTGCAGAGGGCAAGTAGCAAAGCTTTTGCCGAGGCAGGGAAGGTGGAGGATTGAGTAAAATTTCTCGGTGTCATAAAGTTGAGTTTATGTGAAATTGCGGAATCCAAGTGGTGTCAGAAAATATGGTGATTTGGTGATATGGCGATTTGGTGGTGGGATATTGGACGTTGCACATCCAACGTCCAATGTCCCACCACCAAATCACCAAATCACCAAATCACCAAATGAGAAAGAGAGGCTGAGTTTTGAGCAACTGCTGACAAAACTTCTGCGTCCGGCAAACTTTTCACCGGCTCGAACCTTTGAGAAATTGTCTCCCTCAGAGACTTCCACTGCCCCCTAGCCCCTTGTTTCCAGCCCGGCAGATGCCGGGACGGAATTTGGAAAGGCAGTCATTGGGCAAACGACCACCCTCATCCAAGACAAAAGGGCTTAGGGGTGCAGATGGAATTAAACTCAAACCTCTCTTTCCCCCTAGCATTTGGTGATTTGGTGATATGGTGATTTGGTGGTGGGACATTGGACACTGGACGTGCACCGTCCAATGTCCAATGTCCTACCACCAAATCACCAAATCACCAAATCACTACTTATGATGAGAATGATTTTTTCGGGCTTTGGCGGCGATGGATACAATTTCAAGCGCTTCCTTTTTGAGGTAGTGTAAATCGGGGGAGTTATCAATTTCGCTTTCTTCAATTATTTCAAGCCAAAACAGTGTTTCATCCGCTTCTTCCACCACGATGCAGAGCTTGGAATAATTCTCTGCGTCAGACCTTGCCCGGCAAGCTGCTCTGAAATTAGCGCCTACCGAAGTTCCTGCCTTCAAAAGCTGGTAATTGATGACCCTCGTTATCTCATTGCGAGGAAGCTTGTTGATGTACTTTATCAGCGCAATGGCGAAGACCTTTGTCTTCCTCCTGAAAAAATCATTAAACCCTTCTTCCATAGTATTTGGTGGTTTGGTGATTTGGTGATTTGGTGGGTGGGACGTAGGACGTAGGACGTCCAACGTCCAACGTCCCACCACCAAATCACCAAATCACCAAATCACTATTTTAGGCTGGTGCTTGCGCTATTCGCAGGCACTCGAAAGCCTCCGATGATGACCCGACGCTCCCTGCTCGCCTTCGGGCTATACACGGAAGAGCGGCGGTCGGAAGCATTATCGCTCACCTCGCCAGAGGCGCTTTTTTCCCCGTAGGGAATCCGTTTGATGGTCAATTCTTTCCCCAGGTATTTTTTCAAAGCGCCTTCCTTGTAGTTTTCAAAATGATTTAAAATGGTCTGGATGCGCCGCTCTGCGAGTTGCTGGTTGTGGTGCTCGTCGGCGAGGGGGCTGGCGTAGCCTTCGATGTGAAGCTCGATTTGTTCGCCGTTTTGCAGGGCGAACAGTAGGTTCTCAGACAACTTCAGGAGGTCGTAAAAGCCGGATTGAATTTCCGAGTCGAAAAAACGGGCGGCTTCGCTGCGGGCGATTTCGGCGTCCGTGCCCCGCAAGCCGGTGACGTACTCGGCGATGAAAATGCCTTTTTTACCCAGGTAGCCTTGGTAGGATTGTTCGTAATCGAGCGGGCAGGCACTTGCGGAAGCGCCCGGATTCTCTTTCGGCTGGTCGTTGTCGAAGTACAAGGTGAGCGGCAAACCGCCGAAGAACTGCTTGAGATACAGGTCTTTATTCACCACCGCCGTCGTCTGACCCACCATCGAAACCTTGTCGGAAATGGCGTCGAAGCCCGATTTGATGGCGACCACTTCATACTCCCGGTCGGTGCGGACGGGCAGAGTGTACTCGGCTTTGTCGGCGGGAATGTGGTAGGTTTTGCTCTTATTTTCCTTCAGGTCGGTGACCCGGATGCTCATGCCGTTGAGCGGCTGACCGCTTTGCGCATCGAGGGTACGGACGACAAGTTGCGTCCAGGGTTGGAGGAAAATGTATTTTTTGGGCGACTCGCCTTCGAGGTCTTTTGGCGAAATGGTCGTCTCGCCTGGCTCGTAGCCGTCCTTGCTGAGGGTCACTTTGTAGTTGCGCTGCGGGTGGACGGCGAGCAGCAATTTGTACTCGTCCGCCTTCATCGTGAAGCTTTCCTTCCTCCCGGTGACGACGTCTTCCAACTCAATCGTTGCGCCGTAAATCATGGAAAAGTCCTTCTCGTTGAAGCCGGAGAGGAGGATTTCCGAATGGCTGGTCACTTCATAAATATCGTGGAGGTTGCAGTCCTTGTCGGGGCTGACGCAAAACGAACCGAGGCGGTTGGAGGCGAGCAGCGCCTTGCCGGAGTTTCTGTCCACGAAATAAAAAGCGTCGTCGAAGCTGGAATTGATGGGGTAGCCGAGGTTTTCCGGCTGCGTCCAGCCCTTGTCGGTTCTGGCAGATTGGAAAATGTCGTAGCCGCCGAAATTTTGGTAACCATCGGAGGCGAAGAACAAAGTCTGGGTGACGTTGTCAAAAAACGGCGAAAGCTCGTCCTCCTCCGTGTTGATGGCAGCGAGGTTGACCGGGTCAGAAAACTCGCCACCCTCCTTGATATTGCTCGTCCAGATGTCGAGTTTGCCTTTGCCGCTGGGTCGGTCGGAGACGAAAAACAGGACTTCCTTGCCCGTTTTCGGGTCTTTGGCAAGGGCGGGTTGTGTTGAATTTGAACCCTCCAAATTGATATGGTCGGGCAGGCGAATGGCTCTGCCCCAATCCCTGCCAGCCTCCCGCTCCCGGTAGAAAACCTCGCATTTGAAGATATTTTCCTTCTCGTCCAACTGTTGGCAAAGGGTGTAGTACATCCGGCTGCCGTCTGCGTTGAAAGCAAGGTTGGCGGTAAACGATGTGACTTCCCTTGAATTTTGGCGAATGGGTTCGCCCTCTAAGCCATCCACCGAGCGGAAAATCTTGGTGACCAGCACCTCTTTCATCCGCTTGGGGTTGGGACGTTTGCCGCCGGGCTTGGATTTTTTCTTCTTCTTCTTTTTTGGGTCGAATTTGACCTTGTCGGTGGACGTATAATATAAGGTGTCGCCCACCGCCACCGGAGCGTAGTCGGAGAAGATGGTGTTGACCGCTTCGTTCAGGTGCGTCAGTTCGACCTTGTTGGGTTGCTGAATTTGCTCCTTCGCCCACTCGCAGTTTTTGATTTCCTGCAAAGCCTTGTCCCGGTACTTGGAGATGTCGTCCCGGTAGGCAGCGAAGCGTTTGAAAAGCTCGATTGCCTCGTCAAATTTTTCGAGGCTTTTCTTCGCCATGCCCAAGTAGAAATCGGTCATGGCAAACTCGTCCCGCCGCTCGTCGGCGGGGATGGCGGACAGGTATTTTTCCGCCAAATTGTAGGAGCGCATCTGCCGGGCGCTCTCGCCTGCGTAAAAAAGCGCATCGGTGCGTTCGCCGCCCTCCTCGATGACTACCTGGAAGTAAGCCAGCGCCGAAGAATAGCTCTCCGCTTTGAATGCGCTCATGCCCTTCGCCATGTAAGCCCGCACGGATTGCCCAAATGCCGTGGAGGTCAGGCATGCCAGAAGCATGATTGGAAAGAAGTCTCTAAACCGTCTCATCGTGTTCAGAATATTGCGGAACTCCGAGCCATCCGCTGCCAGATTGAGTGTAGTTTTCTAAAAATCAAGGTATTGGGGCACACCCTTGAAATGGCAAACGGGGGTAATCGGTCGTTCCAGTGAAGGTGTTGAGTTTCAATTCAAATTGGTGATTGGTGATTAGTGACTGGTGATTGGGCTGCCCCAATCACCAGTCACTAATCACCAATCACAACGGATGCCTGCTTGCCCGAAAGCAAAACGCCGGAAACACGCTCTGCAAGAGCGATGCCCCCGGTGGCAAAGAGTCTCAGATTTTCAACCCCGCAAAGGCAGGGCGCTTTCATTGGTAATGGTTGGTGAGTGAGGAAGGCTTTGGGGATTTCGGATTTCAGGATTTCGGATTTCGGATTTGTAAGGCGCAAATCCGAAATCCGAAATCACGAAATCCGAAATCATAGAAACGCCGGACAATGCGGACAGTAAGATTTGAACGGCACGTCGGCGATGATGTAGATTGCGGATATTTCCAAGCCGCCCAAGCCCAGCGTCGCCTCCTTGAATTGGGAGAGGTTGACGTCGTAGCTGGCGGTGATTTGCCAACCGTTGTAGTGAAAACCGAGGTACGGAATGACGGCATCGTTGAAGCGGTAGCTCACGCCTGCATCAATGGCGGCGACTTTGGTTTGCCGGCTCACCAAAAAATAGCGGCTGCCTGCGCCAAAAAGCACCTCGGTGTACTTGCCCTGAACTTGCCCCATGCCATGCACGAGCATGTCGAAGTGACTGTTAATCACCTTGTTGCCAGTGGCGTAAACCGAATAGCGGCGGTCGAGGCGTACATCCACGTTTTCATCGAAACTTTTGACAGGTTCGGTTGCGTGAAAAACACCCAAGCCCACGTCCATGCTGGAGCGGTCACGAGGCGCAGCGAGGTGCAGGTTGATGCCAGTGGAGACGTCCCCGAAGACGACTTTGGTGTTGGTGAAATCCTCCGTCAGCACGGCGGTTGGGTCGAAGCCTTGGTTGGGATTCCAGTTTTCCGGAAAGTAAAGCTGGTACGGGTCGTACGAGCGCTGGATGGCGCTGGCGGTCAAGCCGAGCGTGAGGTAATTGCGGCGGTCTTTGTCTAAATTGATGGAATACGAGCCGCCCATGCTGATTTGGAAATACGTCAAGCGGCTGTCGCCTGCCTGGTCGTAATCTAAAAACAAGCTTGCAGCCAGGGGGCCGTTCGCATCCTTGTTGAAGAAGCGAGTGTCAATTGCCGACGTAAACTGCATGTAGGAAACCGGCACGCTGTGCCATTGCGGCTTGAAATTGCTGACGAAACGAAGGTCGCCGTTGAAAGCTCCCGTCAAACCGGGGTTCAAATTAGCCGGCGATAGATGGAACTGAGAATAGTGGATATCCTGACTGCGAAGCTGGACGGATGCCAGCACGATAAGCAGGATGCTCCCGATTGTGTAGAGGTTGAGTCGGTTCATAGTCCTTGGTTTATAATGTTCTTACGCTTTCAAAAAGCAGCTTGCCCAAGCTAACTCTTTGACAATCTTGGTATTCAGAGTAAGTAGGTTGATTATATTTCACTTCTCATTCGAGCGTCCACGAAGGTAACTGACTGGATATCCTCGGCGAGGAATAAATGAATTTAGCTTGCCGAAGGACACAATTGTCCTGGCAACACCTTGGTAGTATTCTCGAATGGAGAAGCCACGTTCAGCTTCGGTCAGGGAAAGTCTTCTTAGAATTAGGGCAGACTCGTTGTCCCGGGCATAAAGCGCCGGGAAAATTTGAATGGAAATTTACAACTCGCTTGAATGGGGAAGAATGGTAGAGTGCGAGATGTTTATTTGAATGGGAACAGTAAAATCAGCTCGTATAGCGTTTCTGCCTGCGAAAGTAGATACTTGCCGTCTGAATTACACCTTTTCAAAGTCATTTTCTTCAATTTTTCCTAAATCATTTTTTCCTCAAACTGATGCGGCAACGTCTCATTTCGTCGAAACAAAAACATTACGAAGGGCTTTTGTCTGAAAATTTTCTGTTGTATGTCAGCAACGGATGAGTTCATTTTTCCTGTTTCTATCCTTCCCTTTTCCGCAGCCGTTCCAGATTGGTAATTTTTGCTTCCTCTGTAATTTGCATTCTCCAAAACTTCTACTTTCGGCGGGCGACTTCGCATTTCCAACTATCAAACAAGAAAAGCAAGTGGCTCTGAAAGTCGTCCTGGCAAACCCTGCCAAACAGCTTTCGAGGCTACTTGAAAAAACTGAACTGATTATGTCAAAGCGCAAACAACGGCTCGAAAAAATGGACAAAAGGGACTCCCAAAAATTCCTGACGGTTTTGGGAGTGGCAGTGCTGATTTTGATGCTCTTGCTCTACCTGGTTTACCGGAACATGTAGTTCAAGGAAAAAGTAAAAAGGCAAAAGGCAAAAGTGAAGTCAAAAGTGAGGTAAGTAAAAAGGCAAAGCCGACGCCCTCTTTTTACTTACCCCACTTTTGACTTCACTTTTGCCTTTTGCCTTTTCACTTTTTCCTTCAAAGATTGGTAAATAGCGCCCTGACTTCCGAAGCCTCCGACGGTTTCATCCTGCCGCTCAACACGAGGCGGACTTCCCGGCGGCGGGCGGCGCTTTCGTACAATTTCTGCTCCTCACTGGTCAGCGGCAAAACGGGCGGCACGGGGATGGGGCGCTTGGTCTCGTCATCCAGGGCGACGAAGGTGAAGTAGGCATGATTGCAGCGGCGAGGATTGCCGCCTTTGAGGTTGGAGGCGAAGACCTCCACGTATATTTCCACCGAGGTGTTGAAAGCCCTCGTCACGGAGGCTTTCAATGTTACCACATCTCCGAGCGGGATGGGCTTGTGGAAGGAAACATGGTCAACCGAAGCCGTCACCACGTGGGCATCGCAATGTTTCCCGGCGCAGATGCTGCCTGCAATATCCATCCACCTCATCAAAATTCCACCCATCAGATTGTGCAATGGATTGGTGTCGTTCGGCATCACAATCTCATTCATCGTAGTGGCGGATTCGCTAATGGTCTTGGCTTTCATTGAATTTGGTGGTTTGGTGGTTTTGTTGTTTTTTGTGGGGCGGTGGGCGTTTGCCGGGCCAGTTGCCCCCACCAAAAAACCAAAA
>CAZHLB010000103.1:0-2657 GCA_964533005.1 uncultured Saprospiraceae bacterium | reverse complement strand
AGGACGTTGCACGTCCAATGTCCCACCACCAAATCACCAAATCACCAAACCACTACTTAATCATCACGCCCCGACGCTCCAGCAGCGGGATGGTCGTGAAGTTTTCCTGGACAATGCTGCCCCGCACGAAGACGTATTTCTTGTCGTACATGTAATCGTTGTACGTGAAACTCACCCAGTATTCATTGGCAATATCGAACAGTTTGGTTTGGATTGGCTCGATTAGGAAGGCTTGGTGAGCGCCGATTTCTTCAATAAAATGGCGCAGAACGGTGGTTTTCATTTGCTCACCACTCAACTCGCCATAGCCCCTGGAGTTGACAAGCACGTTTTGAATCGGGTCATTTTTCAGGTTCAGGACGTACACGTCCCATAGCTCCATCTCTCCATTGATTTCTGCGCCATTTCTCGGAACAATGGCGATTGCCAGGTCGGAGACTTTGTGCTCAGGAATGTCTTTTTTCATGTAAACCAAGCAAGGGATGAGGGATGAGGGATGAGGGATGACGCAATTCATCCTCATTGCTCATCCCTCATCCCTGGTTTTTAACTCGAAATAAAACAGTTCGGCAAAGTGGCGTTTGAGTTTTGTTTTTACCTCGGCTTCGTCCACCGGGTAGCCCAATTCTTTGGCGAGAGTGGTCACGTCTTTGTCAGAGTCGTTGATGCCGCAAGGGATGATGTGGCGGAAAAAATTCAGGTCGCTGTTGACGTTGAAGGCGAAACCGTGCATCGTGACCCAGCGGCTCAGGTGGACACCGATGGCGCAAATTTTCCGCTTGGGTATCCAGCCTTTCGACGGCAGCCAGACGCCGGTGTATTCTTGAATGCGGTAGGCTTCGATGTTGTATTCCGCCAGGGTTCGGATGACGGCTTCTTCCAGGTAGCGCACGTAGCGGTGAACGTCCGTGAAAAATTCGTCGAGGTCAAAAATCGGGTAGCCGACGATTTGACCGGGCCCATGAAAGGTGATGTCGCCGCCCCGGTTGATTTTGAAAAACTCGATGCCTCTTTCCGCCAAGCCTGCCTCATCCAAAAGCAGGTTTTCCAGCGAGCCGCTCCTGCCAAGCGTGAACACTGGCGGATGTTCGCAAAACAACAAATGATGGTGGACGGGCAAGAGGCTTTCCCCTTGTTCCTGGCGTTGGCGGTTTTGCTTTTTCGTTTCGATGAGTGCCCCATGCAGGCGCTGCTGGTAGTCCCAGGCGATGCGGTAGGAAACCCTGCCCAAATCCTGAAATTCGACCTTTGGCATTTCGATAAATTCAATGAAATCAAGGGGTTTCAGACCCTTTTTTGAAAAAGCGGGGCGAAGGTAGAAATTAATGGGAGGAAACAAAATGGGGAGAAAAAGCAGGAAGGGGTCTTTGCAGAGAGCGGTGTTTTGAGATAATTTTTGAAAAAATTATCTCAAAACACTGCTCTCTGCATTGTCTAATTGCTGCTTACAAATCCTTCAACGGCGGTAAGCCCGCCTCTTTTCTCAAATCATTCACCGCCGCCGCATCTTCCACTGGGTACAGTTCCCACTTCCCCGTCTCCGGATTTTTCCACCGCAAAGTGCCGTAGCGTTGCGGGCGGCGGTAGTTGGCGCAGACCTGGTCGAACAGGTGGGCGTAGTGCTTCAATTCTGCCTCGCCTTTGTCCACTGCGTTTTTCAAAGTTTGCAGCAGCTTGGCTTGAGCGACCGGCTGGTGCGTGGCGTGCTGCGCCACTTGCCAGGCAGCTTCACAGCCGTCTTTGCCGACGAGCGACTTGCCGAGCCAGCCGTGTTTGTTGGTGAATTCGAGCAACTGGGCGAAGTTCTCCGAATAAATTTTAGCCCGCATTTCCTTGAGGCTGTCGTAGGAAAGCTTCTCGTGCCCGCCGTAGTGGATTTTCTGCACCACTTTCACGTCGGACTCCACGTCTTTGAATTTCATCCAAAGCAATTGAGTGCGCACCTCTGGCAGTTGCACCTGGTTTTCCGACAGGTATTTTTTTTCCTTTTCCGAGCAGGCTCGAAGGGCAGTTTGCCACTGGTTGAAAATCGCCCGGTACTTGATTTCTTTGAAATCCTGGCTCATGCTCAGGTAGTTGCAATCCAGGAAAGGCGATTGGATGAGTTTTGAGAAAGTCCTTTCGATGGCAGCCGTGTCGGTGGTGTGAACGAGCGAAGTGAGTTGGTTAAAAAGCAACTCGTAATTGGCGCCCTCCACCGCCATCAAGTCTTCGTACAGCTTGGCGCTGCGTTCGTAGCTTTCGTTGACGTAGGCTTTTTCTGCTTTTTCGAAGAGCTTTTGGGAGTCTTCGATGGCAAATTCAGGCATGTAGCGTTGGGCGTTCCCGTGCAAAACGGTGAACAGGGCAATGGCGAGAAAAAGGAGCGGAGCGAATCTCATGCGTTTTTGTTTTGAGTCAAAAGATGAAGGAAGTACAGGGAGAAGATTTCAGATTTGGAATTTCGGTCGGGGAGGTTGGGGCTGGACTTTTGGGCTTCGGATTTCGGCAAACCAATGGTTCGGTGATTTTAGTTGCCCGGTCGGCGGTTGTACGGCGCAAACGCTATTTTCGCCGCTCTTTTATTCATCCATAGCCCGGTTGGGCAATTCGGAGAGAGCCGGTTTCGGGAAAATTTTTGGAAATGCCTTTTTCCATAACATTGCCAAATCCGGTAA
>CAZHLB010000102.1:2697-13293 GCA_964533005.1 uncultured Saprospiraceae bacterium | reverse complement strand
AGCGACTTGGAGACGGCAACGAATCAGAACTAATCGGCTCTGGGGTCGCCTCTACGGTAGGTGATACAGCGCATTGACTGGTGCTTTACTTTTGCCAATCATAATCTTTCCCGGACTTGAAAAAGCTTCATTTTCTCCTTTTCCTACTTCCGGCAGCGACCATTTTTGCTCAGGAAAACCCTGCGGCGCTGACCCGGAATTTTCACTTTGCCGACGGCGCATACCTGCGTTTCGAGGAACTTCAATCCAACCGCCCGGCGCTCCCTGCTGATAGCTTCGAGCTGCATTTTTTCACCAATCCGCAGACCTACCTGACCCAGGTGGAAGCCATTTTTGAAAAATCCACCGGCGATTTTGTTGACCCGGCGATGGCTTGGGCGGTCGTCGTCGGCGGCGTGCCGTACCTGCGTTTGCCGTCGGGCGAAGTCAGTCGGGAATTACCTACGTTTGCCGCCCTTCGTTTGAAGGGTAAAATATGCTATTTCGCTTACCCCGACTGGCGGGTGAAAAAAGTACCCGTCGCAGCGTACAACCCGTTGAATGGCAGACCTTTCCGCAAGGGTGTCGTGGAGCGGGAAGAGGAGGTTTTGATTGAAAAAATGCTCCATTTCGAGACGGGTGAGGTCGCCGATTTTACGGTCGAAAACTTCCGGCGCTGGATTGGGGACGACCTGCAACTGGTGGCAAGCATCGCAGATTTGACGGCGGCGGAGGCGGATGAGAAATTGTGGAAGTGCTTGCTGATTTATGTGGACAGGAATGCGGTGTTTTTAAAAGAACCCAAACGAAACTAACTTGCAGAGAAAAAATTGAAGCCATGAATGCAACAGAATCACGGGGCTTGACAAACCTCCAACATGAATTGCTCAGAGTTTTTAGTAGGAATCTGAGCGAAAAGCAAATCCTGGAAATCCGGGACTTGTTGACGCAGTATTTTGCAGAAAAAGCAACGGAAGAAATGGACAGGCTCTGGGACGAGCGAGGCTGGACGGAACAAACCATGATTGACTGGACAAAAGAGCACATGCGCTCGAAAAAAGAAAACTGATGAACAGGTATCGCATCGTTTTGGACACGAATGGTTTGCTGGTCTGCATTTCTAAGCGGTCGCCGTTCAGACCCATTTTTGACAAGTTTCTGGCAAAAGAATTCGACTTGCTGCTTTCCAATGAAATCCTGAGCGAATACCTGGAAAAACTGGAAGAAAAGGCATCCTCAGAAGTAGCAAACAACATTGCCGAGGTTTTGATAAACGCCCGAAACGTAAATCTCGTCCACATCTATTTCAACTGGAATCTGATTGCGCACGACCCGGACGACAACAAATACGTGGACTGCGCCGTGGCTGGAAATGCCACCTGGATTGTATCCAACGACCGGCATTTCAACGTTTTGAAAAACATCGCCTTTCCAAAAATTGAAGTGCTGAAAATCGAGGACTTTCTGGCTGTCCTCTTGGCTCAAGAATAATCATGCTCACCATCTTCCGAAAAGAAATCAACACCTTCTTCAGCTCCCTCATCGGCTACATCGTGGTCGGGGTGTTTCTCGCAATCATGGGTCTCATCATGTTTGTCTTCCCCGACACCAGCCTGCTGAATTACAACTACGCCACCCTCGACCAGCTTTTCGAGATTGCGCCGATGGTTTTTGCCTTTCTCATCCCGGCAGTCACGATGCGCACTTTCGCCGAGGAGCAGCAAACCGGCACCATCGAATTGCTCGCCACCCGACCGCTGACCGACCTGCAAATCGTGATGGGAAAATACCTCGCCGCCTTGGCGCTGGTGGCTTTCGCCTTGTTGCCCACGCTGCTTTATTACCTGACTGTCTGGCAGTTAGGCAGCCCGAAAGGGAATTTGGACAGCGGCGCCATAGCTGGTTCGTACCTCGGTTTGCTGTTTTTGGCAGGGTCGTTTTGCGCCATCGGCGTCTTCGCCAGTTCGCTGACGAACAACCAAATCGTGTCGTTCATCCTGGCGGCTTTTCTCTGTTTTTTGTTCCATTGGGGGTTTTTGTTTTTCAGCAAACTGCCCGTTTTCGTGGGCAAGTCGGACGACCTGGTGCAGATGCTGGGCATTGAATATCACTACGTTAGCATCAGCCGGGGGGTGATTGACACGAGGGACGTGATTTATTTTTTGTCGGTGATTGGGGTTTTTGTGGCGCTGACGGTGACTTCGCTGGAGCGGCGGAAATGGTAAAATGAACAACCAATTGTTGAACTATGGACGAGAAAACTATTGACCTGAACGATTTTGAAAAGTATTGCGACTTGTCGCCGGGTTTGTGCATTTCATTTTCCGAAGCAATTCGCATTTGCATGGAAAATAGAGGGCATCAGCCTGGTGTCCGCCTGAGAATCGAAGGAGGTTTTGAGGGCGAGTTTATTTTGACCTGGCAACCGCCTGAGCCTAAAGTTCTGCGGTCTTGGCAATTTCAAAATGTGGCTGTTGAATGGGCGGCGTATGCCCTTGCGGCGATTTGCATTTGGGAACTGACGCCGTTTTGCATGGCAAAGCAATCTGCTCAGGGAACAGGTTTTGATTACGCTTTGCGAGAAAAATCAAGTGTTTGGTCAGGTCACGCTGATGCTATTGCCGAGGTCTCCGGCATCTTGCATGGCTCGGTAGGACAAATTAACTTTCGGGTAAAAGAAAAATTAGCACAACCGAAAGTCGTCGCAAAGGATGTGATAATTGTGGTGGTTGAATTCAGCCGACCGCTCGTCAAAATGGTCAAAAAATGAAAACTCAAGATTTGGAAACATTGAAAAAAGCAGATGCCTTGCATGATGAAGCAATGGACATCGCCATGCATGCCAACCTGGCAATGAAATCCGACCGGCTCGATGAGTCAAAAAAGCTGCATTGGCAGGCTTTTGAACTGGAAAGGCAAGCGGCAGAAATTTATAAAGAACATGGCACGGACGAGCTTTGGCGAGCCGTCTTGTTTCGCAGTGCCGCATGGCTTGCTTTTCATGCTAAAAGATACCTGGAAACGTTGGACATGGTTCGTGCGGGGTTGGCACTCGACCCTCCTGAATATGTCGAGCAGCAACTTTTGGAAGTGCTTGAACAATTGCCTTCGGAGATAAAAAGACACCGTCTGCACGAAATGAAAGTTGCAGCTTGAACAATCAACTTGAACTATGAACGAGAAAACCATTGACTTAAACCATATCGAGCAATACTGCACCTTGACCTCTGCCTGGTGTTCCTATCTCTCAGAAGGGGCTTGCGTTTGTCTTGAAAAATTCGGGCACCAGCCGGGCGTCAAGTTGAAGGTGGAAGGTGATTTTGAAGCTTCTTTTGTTTTGACCTGGAAAAAACTGCCGCCCACTACCATTGATTCCTGGGAGGATTTGGAAAAGGCGGTAGAATTTGCAGCTTATGCAATTGCGCTTATTTTGGTTTGGCAGCTAACTTCGTACAAAATTGTCCGGCAGGCTCGCAGAGGAACCAAAATTGATTATTGGCTGGGTGAAAAATCTGCCCAAAACCCGGCGCAGACAAAGGGAAAGCTCGAAGTATCCGGCATTCTAAAAGGCTCCATTGGGCAAATGAATTTTCGGGTAAAAGAAAAATCTGAACGAGCAAAATCAGCCAAAGACAAGAAATTAACTTTCATCGTGGTTGCTGAATTCAGCCGCCCACTGGTCAAAATGATTCAACAATGAGTGAAAAAGAAATCGAAGCATTTAAAAAGTCGGATGATTTTCACAATCAGGCGATGGACATTTCATTGCTTGCCGACCGTGCAAAAAGTCGAAAGAACATGATGGAAGCAAAGCAGCTTTACGAACAAGCCTTTGAATTGGAAAAACAAGCTGCTTTGGAAATGAATGGCGTCAAAACCGACAAACTTTGGCGAGCCGTTTTGTTTCGCAGCGCCGCTTGGCTTGCGTTTCATTCCGAAAAATATTTGGAAGCTATTGGCTTGGCGCACGAAGGACTTTCCGGCAACCCGCCGGAAATGATTGAAGTGGAATTGTACGACGTGCTGGAACAAGCCCTCGCCAAAATGAAAAGCCGTCATCAGCAAGCGATGGAATTGGCTGCTTGAACCATTAATTCTTCATCCGTGAAAAAAAACAAGCGAACTCAATCCCTCCTCTCCCTCGCCCTCGTCCTCGGCATCGCCCTCTTTGCCAACATCCTCGGCAATGCCTTCTTCACCCACGTTGACCTGACGGAAGAAAAACGCTTCACCCTTACCGAGCCGACCCGTGAATTGGTGCGCAACCTCGACGACGTGGTCTATATCGAAGTGATGCTCGAAGGCGAATTTCCCGCCGGTTTCAAGCGCCTGCAACGCTCGGTCAAGGAATTGCTCGACGAGTTCCGCTCGCTGTCGGGATACGTGGAGTATGATTTTCGTGACCCCAACGAAGGCACGGCAGAGCAGGTGGCGGCTCGCCGGGAGGAACTTGCCAAAGACGGCATCGCACCTACCAATCTGACCATCAAAGACACGGAAGGCAGAGAGGAAAAATTGATTTACCCCTACGCCAAAGTCAACTACAAAGGCAGGCTCGCCGTCGTGGATTTGCTCGAAGAGCAAGGCGCAGGGGCAAACCCGGAGGAAAAACTCAACACCAGCATCAGCCACCTGGAATACAACTTCGCCAACGCCTTGCACAAGCTGCAAATCGGGGCGAAAGAAATCATGGCGTTCACCGTCGGGCACGGCGAGTTGAATGAATTGGAGCGCAAAGATTTGGTGCGCAACCTGCGTAGCTACTACGAAGTCGGCACTTTCCACCTCGACAGCGCCTCGCAAATCCCGCCGGAAGTGAAAGTCCTCGTCGTCGCCAAACCCCGTGCGCCGTTCAGCGACCGGGACAAGTTTTTGATTGACCAATACGTGATGAACGGCGGCAGGGTGATGTGGCTGATTGACCGTCTCGGCGTCGGCTTGGACAGCCTGCGCCGCACGGGAACTTACGTCCCGCTCGACCTCCCGCTCGAACTCGACGATATCCTTTTCAAGTACGGCGCTCGCATCAACCCCGACATGGTGCTCGACCTGCAATGCAGCCGCATCCCGATGGTGATTGACCCGACCGGGTCGCAGGAGTTGTTTCAGTGGTTTTATTCGCCCATCGTTTTTCCCAAAATTGATCATCCGATGGTCAAGAGCCTCGACGGCATCAACTTCGATTTTTGCAGCTCGGTGGACACCATCAAAACCAAAACGGAGGTCAAAAAAACCATCATCCTTACCTCGTCCGAGCATAGCCGCCTGCAACCCAACGTCACCCGCCTGAACTTTGAAATCCTTCGCTACGAACCCGACCCGTCGAAGTTTGACAAGCCGAATATCCCGGTGGCGGTGCTGCTGGAAGGCGAGTTTCCCAGCCTGTTCGAGGACAGGGTGACCGAGGCGATGGAGGCGACCTTGCGGCAGCTCAATCAAACTTTCAAAGCTGTCAGTGTACCGACGAGAATGCTCGTGGTGAGCGACGGCGACATCGCCAAAAACTTCGTCGTGGGAGGCGAGCAAGGGCAGGTGATGCCGCTCGGTTTCAACCGTTTTGAGCGGTATCAATTTGCGAACAAAGACTTCTTGTTGAATGCGGTGGAATACTTGCGAGACGAAAGCGGCATCATCGAAGCTCGTGGAAAAGAGGTGCGCCTGCGCCTGCTCGACACGACGAAAGCGCAGGCGGAGCAAACGTTTTGGCAGGTAGTGAATATCGTCGTGCCGTTGATTTTACTGGCGATTTTCGGCGTGGTTTACACTTGGCTGCGGCGTCGTCGCTATGCGAAATAGCCCCTTCAGAGAGAGAAAAAATTTTTGAAAAAAATTTTTTCTCTCTCTAAATCCCTCTCTCTGAGCGGCTTGAGTCATCACGTTTCATCACGTTTACTAAACTTCAAAAGTTTAGTAAACGTACGCCTCAAACGTACGACTCAATAATTGACCTTCCTCACCACAAAATCCTCCCGCACCGGCTGAAAAACATCCAAAATCCGGCACCGGGTAATCGCCCTGCCAGAATGCGGCACGTTGGATGGAATGACCACCACCTGCCCTGCTTCCAGCCGCAAAGTCTCGCCACCAAGCACCAGTTCAAAATTGCCTTCCAGCAAATTAAGCACCTGCTCATGGTAGTGCGAATGTTCCGCCAGCGGAGCGCCTGCGTCCACATCCACGTAAGCCAGGGTCATGTTTTCGGAATGAATGAATCGCCCGTGGTAGCCAGGCGCTATGTCCCAAGGTTCGATTTGTTGTACGATATGCTTCATGCGGCAAAAGTAAAAAGAGCGGGTCGGTACGCCGACCTGCTCTTTTTACTTTTGCCGCATGGTAAATTTTAGTCTTCAAAACAAAACAGCCGTCGTCACCGGCGGCGGCAGCGGCATCGGCAAAGCAATTGCCACTGTTTTCGCCCGGCAGGGTGCAACGGTTCACATCATTGACTTGAGTGAAGAAGCCGCCCGGCAAACGCAACTTGAAATCGAGCAAAGCAACGCCGTCGCCCACGTTCAAGCCTGCGACGTTTCCAATCAAGCCGCTGTTTTTCAAGCATTTGAGCGCATTGTCGCCGCCCATCCCCGCATTGATATTTTGGTCAACTGCGCCGGCGTCGCCCACGTCGGCAAGCTGGAAAATACGTCGGAAGCCGACTTCGACCGCATCTTCCGGGTCAATGTCAAAGGTGTTTACAACTGCATGTTGGCAGTGATTGAAACCTTGAAACGGCAGGGTGGGGGAGTGATTTTGAACATGGCGAGCATCGTTTCTTCGGTGGGTATTCCCGACCGCTTTGCCTATTCGATGAGCAAGGGCGCTGTTTTGACGATGACTTTCTCGGTAGCGAAAGATTATTTGCAGGAAAATATTCGCTGCAATTGCATCTCGCCCGCCCGTGTCCACACGCCTTTCGTGGATGGTTTTTTGGCAAAAAATTATCCCGGCAGGGAGGAGGAGATGTTTGAAAAGCTGTCGAAATCGCAGCCCATCGGAAGGATGGCGAAGCCGGAGGAGGTGGCGCACCTGGCTTTGTACTTGTGCTCGGATGAGGCTTCTTTTATCACGGGTTGCGATTATCCGATTGATGGTGGGTTCATAAAATTGAATAATTGAGCTTGGCAAATAGAAACGACCTTTCCGAAAGTTTCAAACTTTCGGAAAGGTAAGTTCTCAATTCGCTAAAAAATCCAGCACCAGCCTCAGCAATTCCGCCGGTTTATCTGCATGAACCCAATGCCCTGCGCCAGCCACCGTCTCGATTTTTGCCTTCGGAAATAGCTTCAAAATCACCGCCTCGTCGCCCGGCTGGATGTGATGCGACTTTTCGCCACGAATAAACAAGGTGGGTTTTTCAAAAACGTGGTCGCTTTCGATGGCGGCAAGAATGTCTTGGTAATGCTTGTGAATCACTGGCAAATTCATCTTAAGCTCAAACCCTCCCTCCTTTTTCCGGCTCAAATTTTTCATCAAAAACTGCCGCTCGCCCAAGTCGGGAATGCGATCGGCAAGCAAGTTTTCAGCTTGCTGCCGGTCTTTCAAATTGTCCAAATCGAGCGAAAAAAGCGCCTCGAAAATATGCTGATGCCGCTCCGGGTAAGCCTTCGGAGCGATGTCCACGACCACCAGTTTATTGACCATGCTGGGGTGTTCCAGCGCAAATTCCATCGCCGTTTTTCCGCCCATCGAGTGCCCGATGAGATGTGCGCCGTAGAGCCAATGCGACTCCATGAACTCCCGTAAATCCTCCGCCATGCTTTGATAATCATGCACTTCCACGTGCGGCGAGCGCCCGTGATTGCGCTGGTCGAGGATGAAAACGGAGTAGTTTTCGGCAAGCTGTCGGGCGATGGTTTGCCAGTTGTCGAGCGTGCCGAACAAGCCGTGCAGGATGACGATTGGCTCGCCTTGACCGAATTCTTTGTAGTTCAATTCCATGATGCCGGGTTTTCAAGAGGCGTCTACATTTGCGCCTCGTTTTGTGGCAAAAGAAATGTCATTTTTGAAAAAAATGACATTTCTGCCCAAGGTTCCCTTTCCAAATTTTCATGCAAGCAATTCATCAAATCAGCCCGAACCCACCGCTCACTTTAGAACAACTCCTCGACCTGCTCCGACCGGGCAGCCAAATCCAACTTTCCGAGCGCAGTAGCCACCTCATCCGCCGCTGCCGCCAATTTCTAGAGGAAAAAATCGCCAGCTCCGACCAGGCATTTTATGGCATCAACACAGGCTTCGGCGCACTCTGCAACGTCCGCATCGAAAACCATGAATTGGAACAACTCCAACTCAACCTCGTCATGTCCCACGCCTGCGGTATGGGCGAAGAAGCGCCGCAGGAAATCGTGCGGCTGATGCTTTTGCTGAAAATTCAAGGGCTGTCTTTGGGCTATTCAGGGGTGCGAGTGGAGACGGTGCAGCGGCTGGTGGATTTTTTCAACCACGACATTTTGCCGGTGATTTTTCAGCAAGGTTCGCTCGGCGCTTCCGGTGACCTTGCGCCACTGGCGCACCTGAGTTTGCCGCTGCTCGGCTTGGGCGAAGTTCGCTGGCGAGGCGAGCGGATTCCTGCGAAGGACGTGCTGGAAAAAATGAATTGGCGACCCATCCGCCTGCAATCGAAAGAAGGCTTGGCGCTGCTCAACGGCACCCAATTTTGCGCCGCCTACGCCACTTGGTGCTTGCTCGAAGGCAAGCGCCTGCTTGATTTGGCGAACCTTTGCGCCGCTCTTTCGCTCGATGCTTTCGATTGCCGCCTGTCGCCATTCGAGGAGATTTTGCACAAAATCAGACCGCACCGGGGGCAGTTAGCAGTCGCCGAAGTCATTCGCAATCTTTTGAACGACAGTGAAATAGCCGCTTCCAAAAAGACCAACGTGCAAGACCCATACTCTTTCCGTTGCGTCCCGCAGGTGCATGGGGCGAGCTTCGATGCGCTGGCGCACGTGGAAAATGTGGTTGCCACCGAAATCAATTCCGTCACCGACAACCCGACCATTTTCCCGATGGAGGATGCCATCCTGAGCGGCGGGAATTTTCATGCGCAACCGCTCGCCCTGGCGCTCGATTACCTCGCCATCGCCCTGGCGGAAATAGGCAGCATCAGCGAGCGGCGCACTTTTCAACTGATTTCCGGGCAGCGGGGGCTGCCGCCATTTTTGGTGAAAAACGGCGGCTTGAATTCCGGTTTGATGATTCCGCAGTACACCGCCGCCAGCATTGTCAGCCAAAACAAGCAACTCTGCACCCCTGCCTCGGTGGACAGCATCGTGTCGAGCAACGGGCAGGAAGACCACGTGAGTATGGGTGCAAATGCTGCGACGAAAGCATGGCGGGTGGTGAAAAACCTGGAGCGGGTGCTTGCCATCGAGTTTTTGACGGTGGCGCAGGCGATGGAATTTCGGCGACCGGGGAGGACTTCGCAGGTGCTGGAAGAGATTTTGGAAAAGTACCGGCAGGCCGTGCCGCCGCTTGATTATGACCGGGTTTTGAGCAAGGATATGGCGGCGACGGTGGATTTTTTGAAATTGAGAAATTGAAGAGACAAAAGGTTAGCTGAAATCAGTTCGACTTGAAAGGCGGAATCAAAGGAAACGCAGGAATGCTCACGTAAAAAAGCCCGCCGTCCGAAGTGCGGGTCATCAAAAAAGTCCCGTACATCTTGCCGACGTCGGTCATCAGCGGGCACCAGGAAGAATATTGGTGCTTCTCGCCCGGCGCAAGGACA
This sequence comes from uncultured Saprospiraceae bacterium, assembly GCA_964533005.1. GTDB lineage: Bacteria > Bacteroidota > Bacteroidia > Chitinophagales > Saprospiraceae > UBA6168. The sequence continues at coordinate 3,590 of CAZHLB010000102.1, read as the reverse complement.
GGTTGAGCACCCACCACGCCTTCGCCTTCCACCTCTCGTTCTACTCCATTCGAGTCCACGATATGCCAATGGCGGCGCAGCAGTTGCACGGTTTCCGTGCTTTGATTTTCAATGGTGATGCGGTAAGCATAGACGTATCGCTGGAACATCGGCGCAGATTCCAAAGGCACGTAGAAAGGCTCTACGCTGATTTTAATGCCGTGAGATACAAGCGTTTCCATTTTTGATTGTTAATGGTTGATTGCTAATTGTTTAAGGTGCAAAGACGTCCAACAATTAACAATCAGCAATTAACCATTTAGCTACAATTTCTTCCGCTTCCTTCAAGGTTCTTTCCAGCACGTCGTTCACCAGCACGACGTCGAAGCGGTTTTCAAAGGTAAGTTCGAAGGCGGCTTTTTCGATGCGCTTGCGCAAACTTTCCTCATTCTCGGAGCGGCGGTTGCGCAGGCGCTCGAACAGGATTTCCGGCGACGGAGCTTTGACGAAAATGGTCAGCGTGTTTTCAGGATAAACCTTTTCCAAATCCACCGCACCATGCACGTCCACGTCGAAAACGATGTCTTTGCCGATGCTCCAGAGGCGGTGCAGTTCGCTTTTCAAAGTGCCGTAAAATTGATTGGGATACACTTCTTCCCATTCTACGAAAGCACCCTCGGCAATCAGCCGCTTGAACGCCGACACATTTATATAATAGTAGTCACGCCCCTCCACCTCGCCTACTCGCCTCGTCCGTGTGGTGGCAGAGACCGAGAATGCCAGCCGGTCGAAGGTTTTCAATAAATGCTTAACGATGGTGGTTTTTCCCGCCCCGGAAGGGGCGGTTACGACGAGAAGTTTGCCCATGAAATGGAAAGGCGGCTAAAGAGAGAGGTGGTTTTTGAAAAAATTTT
>CAZHLB010000102.1:0-2687 GCA_964533005.1 uncultured Saprospiraceae bacterium | reverse complement strand
AAAAACATAACACCAAAAAACAAACCCCCCCCCCCCCGCTCTCTGAAAGGGCGTAAACGATGTTGGCGACTTGTTCCTTGATTTTTTCCAGGTCATCCTTCATGCGCACTACGACTCGCTGAATGTCAGCGGAATAAGCCTTTGCGCCGAGGGTATTGATTTCCCGCCCCATTTCCTGGGAGATGAAGCTGAGGGTGCGACCTTTCGAGCGGACGTTGGTTTCGAGTTGCTCGATGAAATAGTTGCAGTGCTGTTCGAGGCGGACTTTTTCTTCGGTGATGTCAATTTTTTCGAGGTAAAAAAGCACCTCCTGCTCGAAGCGGTTCTCGTCCACGTTTTCCTTGCCGAGAAATTCTTCGAGGTTCTGTTTCAGCCTGTTGCGTAGCAAAGTGACCCTGCCGGACTCGAAAGGATTGATTTCCTGCAACGAGGCTTTGATGTTGCCGACCCGGCGGCGCAGGTCTTCTTCCATCGCAGAGCCTTCCGCCAGGCGGAAGGCGTCGAAATTGTCCATCGCCTGGTTGAGCAACTTCTCGATGGCTTCCCATTCTCGCTCGTCCACTTCCGATTCCTCCGTCATCACCACATTGGGAATTCTCAAAATGGCGGCAGCCAAGCCATCTTTTTCCATGCCCATTTCGTCGGCAATCTTGGAAAGCTCCTGGTAATACCTTTTGAAAAGCGGCACGTTCAAGCCGAAACCTTCGTCGCCGGTGACGGATTTCACCTCGATGGTCAGGTCAATTTTGCCCCGCTCAACCCGCTCGGTTAGCACCCGCCGCAAGAAGTTTTCCTTCTCCCGGTAATTGGAAGCCACCTTCAGGCGCATGTCGGTGAACTTGCTATTGAGCGACCGCAGCTCGATGGTGATGGTTTTTGAGTTGTAGGAACTGGTCGCTCTACCGTAACCGGTCATGGAAAACAACATATAGTCTGAGGAAAGAAAAAGTAAAAAGTCAAAAGGCAAAAGTGTTGGGCACTGAAACTCAACGCCCCCGGCACTTTTGCCTTTTGTCTTTTTACTTTTTCCTTATTTTTTTTTGAAGTCGGCAAAGATAGCCAAGCAACCAAGAAACGGAAGCCAGAGGCGAAGTTTGAAGAATTGTTGCCCTTGCCGGAAAAGCCGATAGGTGAAATGCAGAGATAGTTTGTAAACTTGCGCCCCGATTTTCAGGGGGCATGCCTTTGGAGCATAAAACAGCCTGCTTTTCTCGCATAACACCTTGATAATTAGTGAGAAATTTCTGGTGAGAAATTTCCGAGATAGGAAAAATATCCGAAATTTGCCGCTCACTTCACAAAACCGGATTCTGTTCACAACTCATTCTAAACCAATTTGATAATGAGAAAAGCTGACTTGGTTACAGCAATCGCAGAAAAGACCGGCGTTCCGAAAGTGGACGTGCTGGTTACCCTTGAAGAGTTCTTCAAATCCGTCAAAGGTTCTTTGTCGGGTGGGGAAAACGTGTACATCCGAGGCTTCGGCAGCTTCATCATCAAGAGGCGCAAGAAGAAAGTCGGGCGGCACATCAAACGCAATGTTTCCATTGAAATCCCGGAACATTTCATTCCGGCTTTCAAGCCTGCCAAGGTCTTCACCGAACAGGTCAAGGACAACGTCAACCATTTGCCGGACGACGAAAGCGAGGATTGATGTGCAGGGATGAGGGATGAGGGATAAGGGATGATGCAATTCATTCCTTATCCCTCATCCCTCATCCCTTAACTGGGGATGAACAAAGCTCAATGGTTAGTCGTGTCGCTGGCGGTGGCAGTGTTCCTGGCGCTTTATCTTGGTTTTGACACAAAACCAGGTAAGCACCAAGAGATTGAAAACAAAAGAAGCCTGGCGCAAACAAGCACGGACATCAGCGTCCTGCTCATGGAAGCCAAAGTGGGCATGTCCGCCCAGGCATCTGCGACCGTGCTGGGTCTGGAAGCGGAATTAGATAAAGCCCCTTCCGACTCGCTCAAAGCCGAATTGTACAAGCAACTATCCAGCGCCTGGTATGGCTTCGAAAAGCCCGCCATTGCTGGTTTCTACGCTGAAAAGGCGGCAGAATTGCTGAAAAACGAAGAAGCCTGGTCTATCGCCGGAACGACCTATTCGATTTGCCTTCAAAAGGAGGAGGAAGAAAAAATTCGCAGCTTTTGCACCCAACACGCCGTGCAGGCACTTGAAAATGCCGCCTCGCTGAATCCGTCCAACCCGCAGCACAAAGTCAACCTTGCTCTGGTTTACACAGAAAACCCGCCGCAAGACAACCCCATGAAGGGCGTGTTGATGCTAAGGGAATTGAACGAACAGTACCCAAAAAATCCCGCCATCCTGACGCAATTGGGAAGGTTGGCAATCAAAACGGGACAGTTCGACCGGGCGGTGCAAAGACTGGAAGAAGCCCTTTCCGTCGAACCGGAAGACCCCAACGCCATCTGCCTGCTGGCAAAAGCCTACGAAAGCGTCGGCAATGCGGCAAAAGCGGCGGAACTGAATGCCAAATGTGAAAAGCTTATGAATTGATAATTGCTGATTGATAATTGCTGGAAACAATTGACAATCAACAATTAGCAATTCACCATCCAATAATTTTTAACTAAAAAGAAGTACTGACATGCCTTGTGGTAAAAAGCGTAAGCGTCACAAAATTGCAACGCACAAACGCAAGAAGAGACTGCGTAAGAACCGT
>CAZHLB010000101.1:6940-13328 GCA_964533005.1 uncultured Saprospiraceae bacterium | reverse complement strand
ATTAAAAACCGTTTTTAATTTATTTACTTTACTTTTAATTTTTTTTTGTAGTGGGTTTTTTTTTAGCGCCTTTTTTTTTAAAAATTTTTTCTGAAAAAATCACCGCTCTCCAAGTAATTTCTATGAGTCTTAGACTAACCCATTTCTCACCATGAATATTCAAAAACACAACTTCCTCCCCATTTTGCTGGCGCTATCCGGGTTGTTTTTTGTCAACAGCTCCTTGCAAGCCAGCCACATCATCGGCGGCGAAATCCGCTACGAGTGCCTCGGCGGCAACCAGTACAAAATCATCCTGGACGTCTATCGGGATTGCTACTACGGCATTCCGCCTTTTGATGCACCGGCGCACGTGGCTATTTACACGGAGAGCGGGTTGTTCGTCAACAACATGAACCTCCAGCCGATGTCCATTGACACCGTGCCGAACAACATTGCGGGCGACCCTTGCCTTTTTGTGCCGGGCGACGTTTGTGTGGAGCATGCTCATTACGAGGGAATCGCCAACCTCGCCTCGACGGGCGGCTATTATTTTGTCTATCAGCGATGCTGCCGGAACAATACCATTCAAAACATCGTCGCACCTGACAGCACGGGCGCAACGTATTTTGTGCACCTGACCCAGGAGGCTCGGAATCTCTGCAACGACAGCCCGACTTTCGGTTTCAATCCGCCGGTTTTCGTCTGCGTAAACAGGCCTATTCAACACCCCAACTCAGCCATTGACCAGGAAGGCGACAGCTTGGTCTATAAGTTTTACACGCCTTTCGCGGGTGCGAGCTTCAACAACCCCCAACCCGGCATCCCGCCTGCGCCGCCTTACACGGAGCTTAGTTGGTTGCCTCCCTACAACCTGAGCAACTTGCTCGGCGGGCCCAATCCATTGACTATCAACGTACAAACGGGTTTGATTGAAGGTTTGCCCGTCATCCAGGGGCAGTTTGTGGTGGGCGTGATGGTCGAGGAATACCGCAACGGCGTGCTGCTTTCGAGAATCCGGCGAGATTTTCAATACAACGTCGGGGAATGTGGCGTCATCGAATCCACCATCGTTGCGCCCTCGGCGCAGTGCGACAACCTGACCGTGCATTTTGAAAACGAGACGGACGTCACCAACAATTTCATCTGGTATTTTCAATACCCTGCCACCATTCCGACTTCCACTTTGGCAGAGCCATTTTATACTTTTCCAGGCGTCGGAACCTACACGGTCGCCCTGATTGCAGCGCCGGGAACGCAGTGCGTGGACACTTCTTTCCACACAATTTTCCTCCAAAACAACTCGCTCAACGCCAATTTCGGTCTCCAGATTTACGAATGTACCAACGAGAGCGTGCTGGTTTTGCAAGACCTGTCCACTGACAATATCTCGCCGCCGGTGCAGTGGAATTGGACGGTCAGCTACGGCAACACCGTCCTGACTTCGACTTTGCAGAACCCCGTTTTTGAAGTGCCCAACCCATCCACCGGCACGATAAAGCTGGTGGTGAAGTCGCAAAACGGCTGCATCCAGGAAAAGACTTTGGTTTTCAATGCCGCCAACGGCGTCAACCCGTTCGACGTTTTGCCGAGCCAGGTGAATGTTTGCCTCGGCTCGACGGCGCAACTCAACCCGAATGGCATCGGGTCGCCGTTCGTTTATCAATGGTCTGCGCCGGTGCCGGCAAATCAGCAAAACGCCATCAGCCCCGCCGTTTCGCCGACGGTGAACACGACTTATTCCGTGACTATTTCTGTCAACATTCCCGGCTATGGTGTGCTTTGCCAAGGCTCAGGAACGGTCACCGCTCTCGTTGCGCCCTTGCCGGTGCTAAATTTTGTGGCAGACCCCGACTGCAACGCCAAGGTGGTTCACTTCATCAACCAAAGCCAAAACGTACCGCTCGGCTACAAGTGGGATTTTGGCGACCCCAACACGACGGTGGACATGTCCACCCTGCCCAACCCGACCTACGTTTATCTGAACTACGGAACTTACACGGTCACGCTCCAAACCGCTGCCGCCAACGTTTGCCAGGCGACTAAGACGCAGACTTTTACCATCTCCGAAAAAACCTTGCAGGCAGCCTTCAATTTCGACTACACAAACTGCGACGAGGACGCCGTGACCATCCAGTTTTTTGACCAAAGCGTTAACAATCAGAACAATACGGAGGAGTGGGAGTGGGAATTCAGCGGCGCTTTTGTCGGCTCTTCCGGCTTGCAAAACCCAAGCATCACGGTCACCAACGAAGGACAGTTGAACGTGAGCCTAACCATAACGACGGATGAAAATTGCGTTTCGAGCACCCCGGCTACGGGCAACACGCTGCTCATCCAACTGCCGGATTTGCCCGGCGTCAATGACGGCGGCTCGGTCTTGGGTTGCATCAACGGCGGCGTCACGCTGAACCCAGGCGGCAACCCGAACTACCTTTACAACTGGTCGCCAGCCACTGGGTTGAGTTGCACGAATTGCCCCAGCCCATTTGCAAATCCTTCGCAGACAACAACTTACACGGTCAACGTGCAGCACCTGACTGCCGACACCTGCGATTTCAGCAAGAGCGTCACCGTGACCGTGCCGACCAACGTCGGCTTGGTCGCCAGCAACGACGTGACCACTTGCAACCCGACCGCTACCCTGACGGCAAACACGATTTTGTCGCCGGTGACTTTGACCTGGACGAATTCTGCCGGGCAGCAAGTCGGTGCGGGAACGAGCGTCACCGTGCCCGTTTCCGGCTACGAAACTTACACGGTGAAGGCGGTTGACCAATTCGGTTGCCCCTATTTCGACCCGGTAAAAGTGGTCGGGGGCCCCGCCGACATTTCCACCAACGGCGACCAAATCAAATGCTCCAACGAGCCGCTCAACGTCTTCGCCACCAACCTTGACCCGAACGATACGCTGACCTGGCAATGGTCGCCCGCCAGCAGTTTCACGGGCCCCGTCAACGTGCCCAATCCTGCAATTATACAAGCCATCGGGCAGCAGTGGGTGACCGTGAAAGCGGTGAACCAATTCGGCTGCCAGCGGCTCGATTCGACCTTCGTCGCCATCGTGGACGTGAACGCCGTGCTTGATTTTACGAGCCTCGTCGAATGCAGCGGCAGCGTGGTGCAGTTCACCAACACGAGCCAAAATGCCTACGCCTACATCTGGGATTTTGGCGACCCGCTGATAGATACCGACACCTCGACGCAAGAAAATCCGACCTGGGTCTATACGCAGGACGGCACGTACGACGTGACGCTCGACATCATTTTCGACGTGAGTTGCGTTGACCCGGTGAGCCATCCGGTGACGATTACCGAGCCTGTTTTCACGCCCGATTTTACGTTTGAATATGTCAGTTGCGAGGAAGAATTCGTAGAAGTGCAGTTTCACGACGCCACCATCGCCAACCTACTGCCGCCAACCTTTTGGAACTGGACGACCAGCAATGGCGACATTTCGCAACTTCCCAACCCGATTTTTATCGTGCATGAAGGCGATGAATTTGTGGTGACGATGGAAGTCGGCGCAGAAAATGGCTGCGAAGGCGACGTGACGAAAACCCTCAAACTGGAGTTCATTGAAGTGACTTTCGGCGACTCGATGGTGCTTTGCAAAGGCGACACGGCTGGCATCAATCCATTTGGCAACACGAGCTACGAATACCATTGGACGCCCAATATTTACATGGACGACCCCGACTCGCCCAACCCGCACGTGTTCCCGCCGGTGACGACGACCTACTCGGTTGAAATCACCAATTTCTCGCCGGATACCTGCTCCATCCAGCGCTCAATCACGGTTTTCGTGCCTGAAAAAATAGAGGTGGCTGCCGCTGGCGACACCCTGACTTGCGGCTTGCCGGTGACCCTGACGGGCAGCTCGAACATTCCCGGAACGGAATTCGAGTGGACGGCGGAAGCAGGCGGCGGCATGGTTGGTGACGAGGCGATTTTGGAAATTTTGCCCTCGACCGACACCTGGTTCAAAGTCGTCGGCACTGACCAATATACTTGCCAGGACAGCGCCCGAATTTTTGTCCGCAATGAAACGGTGAACACCGCCCTCGGCGGCATCAGTCCTGAGTGCCCCGAAAGCGAAGTTCAACTAACCGTGACCAATTCCGTCCCCGAACATCAGTTGACTTACGATTGGTCGGCGACTGCGCCGGGTCAGATTTTGCCGCCCGGCAACGGCTCGACCGTCACCGTCCTGACCGCTCCGGCAGAGCTAACTTCGACCTACTCGGTGACGGTCACGAATGAGTTCGGCTGCACCCAGGCGCACTCGCAAGTCATTGAAAGTTATGAGTTTGTGCCGACGGTGATTGGTAGTTTGAACGTCTGCCCCGGCGTGGCGGAAGAGTTAAATCCGGGTGCAAACACGAACTTGACTTACCAGTGGTCGCCCGCCACCGGCTTGTCCAACCCGAATGTACCAAACCCGATGGTGAACGTCTCGCAGAGCATCACTTACACGGTGACGGTGAGCAATTCATTTGGCTCGGAAGGCTGTCTGGAGGTGCTGACTTTGCCGGTTCATGCGCCGCCGGTCATCGAGATTTCGGAGACGGTGGACACGTTCACCTGCGGCGAATCTATCGTCATTTGGGCGACGCCCAACGTGCCAGCGCAGTTGCAATGGTTTGACGCTCAGGGCAATCCGCTGACGCCGGGCAACCTTTTGGAGGTGAATCCGGTGGAGTTAGAAACCTATTTTGTCGTGGCAACGGACGACGAAGGCTGCTTCGAAAAAGACAGCGTGACCGTCTCAAACAATCAGCTCGACGTGACCCTGACCAGCGAAGGCGTGATTGACACCTGCCCGATGACCGAGTACCAAATCTGCGTCACCAACCTTGACCCGACTGATATTTTGACTTACCAATGGGAGGCAACCGCAGGCGGTCAAATCCTTTCCGGCGGCACGACTGCCTGCCCGACCATCCACACGGACGAAGGCGCTACGCAGTTTTTAGTCACCGTGACCAACCAATGGAATTGCTCGGCGGACACCACGGTGGACGTGACCACGTTCACTTTCAACCCGGTGGTGAGAGACGTGATTTCGATTTGCCCCGGCATCACCACGCCCATCAATATTGAAGCGACAAACTCGACTTTGAGTTATTTCTGGTCGCCGCAAGTGGGTTTGACTTGCTACGATTGCCCCAATCCGTCGGCGACTTTGTTCGCCCATCAGCTCTACCAAGTCACTGTCCAAGGCTACAACATGGACGACACTTGCTCCATCACGAAGACCGTGCAGGTGAAAGTCAACCCGCTCATCGGGCTGGCGACCTCGCCGCCCGACACCTCGATTTGCGAGCCGGTGGATGTGACGATGAGCGCCACCAGCACCACTGACAACGACTTGGAGTACGTCTGGTCGCAAAGCCCGGACTTCTCCAACCCGATTGACAACACCGCCGAAATCACGGTGACGCCCACCAACACGCAGACCTACTACGTGCTGGCGACCGACACGCTGGGCTGCAAGGACACGGCGACGGTGAATATTTATGCCTACCCGATAAATGTCTTGATTGACGACACTTTCATTTTCTGCGACGACTCGACGGGGCCCAAGATTCTCATCCCGGTGACGAATCTCGACCCGGCGCAGCAGTTGTCATTCGATTGGGAACCAATGGAATACATCGTGGAAGTGATTGGCGACGGCAGCATCGTCGTCATTGACGTGCCCGACACGACGGAGTTTGTGGCAAACATTGTCAACCAATTCGGCTGCATGGATACCATTAGCACGATGGTTTTGTACTACGACATCGAGCCGACGGTGGGACAGGTCACGGTGAGCGAGGACACGATAATTTACCTGTCCAACGAGTTTTCCCAACTCGGCTTTGATTTCTTCGACCCCACCTACTCGTATCAATGGTCGCCGACGACCGGCTTGGACAATCCCGACATTCCTACGCCCATCGTTTCGCCGCAGGACACGGGCAAATTGGTTTACACCGTCACCATCACCAACGATGGCGACTGCATTGCCTTGCGGACAGTCACCATTTGGGTCATCAACCCGGAATGCCGGGAGCCAAACATCTTCATCCCCACCGGCTTCTCGCCCAATGGCGACGGCGAAAACGACGTGCTTTTGGTGCGGTCGAACATCATCGAGGAACTGGATTTTGCGATTTACAACAGGTGGGGGCAGAAGATTTTTCAGTCCAATGACCAGGCGACGGGCTGGGATGGCACATTCAAAGGAGAGGCGCTGACACCGGATGTGTACGGGTTGTACTTGCATGCGAAGTGCTTCAATGGGGAGGAGTTTTTTAAGAAGGGGAACGTGACTTTGTTGCGATGACCCGTGCGGAGAGAGCCCGGGTTTTTTTTAAAATATTTTTTTAAATTTTTTAAAAAAACCCCGGGGACAACAAAAAAT
>CAZHLB010000101.1:0-6930 GCA_964533005.1 uncultured Saprospiraceae bacterium | reverse complement strand
TTAAAAAAATTTTTTAAAAATTTTATAAAAAAACCCGCCTCTCTCCAAAGACTCTTTCCGCTCCAAGCGGCTCAAGAGAAAAGAAAAAAAGGCAAAAGTGGACGACCGATTTTGCCTTTTTTGTTTTGCTTACAGCAAGTCTTTGGGAGGGTGAATTTTTGCTTCAAATTCACCCTTTGAATTTCGAAAACCTCCGAAGATGCTTATTGAAATCACGCCAAACTTCCTCGAAATCCGGGAGAGTTGCGACTTGATGGGAGAGAGACTTTTCCCAATGTTTTTTGAGAGCATCCCGCTTTGAAGAGACCTTTTCTACAAAATCGTTTGGCAGAAGATTTTTGAAAACCGCCTTTGCATGAAAACCAAGGATGCAGTCTTCAATCTCCAAATCCTCAACTTCCAACAAATACCAAAGGTCGTACAAGTCTCTCGGAATGGTGCGCTGCATCAGGCTTCGCATTTTTTCAAGGCAGTTCCGCCTTTGAACAGCAAGCTGTTTTTTAAGTAGGAATTTTGGGCAAGCCCGCAAAGTATCCAGGAAAGGATATAGTCTTTTTCGATTTGCGAGTCTCGAATTTTCAGGCGGTTGGAAATGGTTTGAATTTCACCGGGCTTTATCATAGCGTTGCGTTCAGGTTTGTATGGACGAGGTTATGGTCTCCAAATCCAGGTTGATTTGCAATTTCCATTTTGAATTGAATTTTCCACTCTTTGGCAAATTCGGGTCGAGCAGCGCATAAGCATTGGAAAGCTTGGGTAATAAATTCCGTGTAAAATCAGGATTGATTTGAAAAACATCGAGCAAGAACCCGAAGCGTTTTGTGACCGCCTGAACCCCGAAACAACCGAAGTACTCGCCAAGCCGCCCGAAGTCGAGGTCATTGCGAGACTTGTGAATAGCTTTGGCAACTTCGACAATGCCGCTCGCATATTCTGGCTCATACAAGCAATCAATCAGTGTTTTTTCGAGCGAGCTTACCGGCAAGCGGTGAAAGTCATCCACCCATGTTTGTTCCCACCCGAAAAAGTGCTGCGCATTATGAAAGATGAATTGAAATTCAACGTCTTTGACTTTCAGTTTTGCAGGGCGAACTTGCTTGCCGACTACGATTTGCTCGACATAAAAAGGCTGTATTGTCAACCCGTGAATTTGCAGTGCGGTGTTGTAGCCAAGGTAATAGTCCATTCCTATCGCCAGGCTGTCTGCCACCAAATGCCAATTTGGAAACCAGGTGGCAGGGTCTGCTTCGTAAGGTATGATATTGAAAAGCCCACCTTTAATTCGCAGCAGCAAACCTCTGCGAACCATGTCTTTGAGCAGTTCCGCCACTGCGCTATCCGATGCCGGTTGCAAGACAGCGGCAGCCTCCTTTTTGGTGAAAAAGGTTCCGCCCTTTTGGTGGAAATGGTTCAAAAGAGCGGCTGAACGATAGGATATATTTTTATGCTTCATAGTAAAATCATCAGGTCTAACCTGCCAAAATTGCTACGCAGCACAAAGGAAGAAATATTAGCGGTGGGATTGTCTCGATTCTTAAGAAAGCTTGTTTTTAGATATGCGGCAGGTAGAAAAATCTTCCGGCGCAGGCGTGTCCAGCTTCGATATGCCTTGCAGGATTTCCTCGAAGGAGAGCTTTATTTCCGGGTTAAATTCGATGGCATTCATGGCGCTTTTTTTTGAGCAAACTTAGGCACTTCATCCTCGATAAACCCGAATTAATTGATTGGAAATATCATCGCCATATTGAAGAAGCACCTTGTGAATGCAATGAGCGAAGTTGGCAAAATCATCATTTTTGGTGCAGACGACGATGCCGGAATGGACTGGATTTGCACGGTGCAAGCGCATAAAATCTTTACGATTCACCGTGATAATAGCTCGTTTTTCAGCAATAGCAAATGCGAGAACTTCATCGTCGCCGATTTTTAAGTTGGATTTCCCCGCCTCATGAGTTGTCAAAATATCGAACCCAAGACCTCGCAAAATATGAACGGTTTCAAGCGGGAAGTTTTCGTTTGCGTAGAGTTTGAGCATGTTCAGTCTTCGTTGTTTTCCTTGATTTCATTGTCAATTTCCTCCTTGTTGGCATCATAATATGCCCATGCGTTCGCCAAATCCTGCGCTCGCAGCGTCGGAAAATTTTTCAGCAGCTTTTCTTTGTCAACGCCCATTTTCATGTACTCGATAATTGACCAAACGGGTATGCGTGTGCGAATGATGCAGGCGCTGCCGCCACAAACGCCCGGCGTTTTTTCGATGCCGGGAAAATCGGCTGTAATTTTCCTTGCAGCCCTTTGCAGCAATTGGGCAATTTCCGATTGCGATAGTTCCGGCAGGATGGCGGTGGCTTTTTCCAGTGCATTCATGGTTGAGTGATTTTTTTACAAAGATAAAAGCGGCAAGCATTGGTCAAAGTTGCCCTCGCCCTTTCCTCCCTGCTTTTAATTTTGACGGACAAACCTTCATCCATGAAACTCAAAGACATCCTCCATTTGCCCGAAGGAAGAAGGCTTTGAGGAAGCTCAAAACCAACACCATTCAAATGACGCTCAACTCCCTCCACTGGCAGCAGTTCACCGAAGCTGCCGCCGCCTTCGCCCAAAAATGGGCGAACGAAATCAACGAAAAAGCGGAAGCCAAATCCTTCTGGGACGGCTTCTTCGCCATTTTCGGGCTTGACCGATACCGTCTCGCCCGCCGCTGCGCAAAAAGAAGCGGTGGAGTCGTCAGCCCGCAAGGTGCTGTCGGTGCGGCAGGCGCATCAATCGGCAGATAAAACGCTGGCGGAATTGTACGACCCGAACAAAATGCCCGCCGACCTGCTGGCAGCGCACTCGGCGCTGGACAAGGCGGTGGATGCGAGCTACGGTTTGAAGCGGGGATTTGCGAGCGAGGCGAAGCGGGTGGCGTGGTTGTTTGAGAGGTATGGGGAGATGGTGAGGAAATAAGGGTGAATTTTACCGGGCAACTAAAAATAATCCCCCTCCATCACCTTCCGCCAAGGCATCAACCGCCCGTTTTCCGTCAAAAACTCCTGCTCTCCCAGGTACAGGACGAAGCATTCTTCCGCCGGGGAACCCGATGTTTTTCGCCACCAAGCCAAGCCCGAAAAGTGCCGGGTGTTGAAAGTTTTCGAGGCTTTCAATTCCACGGTTTTCAGTTTGCCGTTTTCCTCGATGAGCAAATCCACTTCGTTGCCGTTGCTGTCCCGCCAAAACCAGAATTGAGGGCGGCGCCCCCGGTGGCTTCGCCTTTTGTACAGTTCTGCCAGGAGCATGTTTTCCAGGATATTGCCGTAGAAATAGTGGGTTTGCAGTTGCTCGGCCGACTCGATGCCCAGCAGGTGGCACAACAAGCCGGTGTCGAAAAAGTACATTTTCGGGGTTTTGATAAGGCGCTTGTTGAAGTTTACGTGGTAGGGCTGTAAGAAAAACACGAGGTAGGAAGCCTCCAAAATGGAGAGCCACGATTTGACGGTGTTGACGGAAATGTCGGCGTCTTTTGCCAGGGTGGTCAGGTTGAGCAGTTGTCCTGCCCGACCGGCGCAAAGGCGAACAAAACGGTTGAATTGATTGAGGTCGCCCACGTTTTGCAAAAGCCGGACGTCCCGTTGCAGGTAGGTTTCCATGTAATTGGGAAAAACTAAGTGCGGCGGCGTGTTCCGGTCGTACAAGACGGGGTAGCCGCCTTGCCACGCCCATTGCTCCGGGGAAAGGGAAGCGCTGGTTTCCGGCGGCAATTCTTCTAATCCGAAAGGTAGCAGCGTCAAAATGCCCACCCTGCCGGCAAGCGATTGGGTGATTTTTTCCATGAGCAGGAAATTCTGCGAGCCGGAGAGCAAAAAATGAAGGCTTTTGTCGGCATCCACCATGTCTTGCAGGTAGGAAAACAATTGCGGCGCTCGCTGCGCTTCATCCAATATGCCGCCTTGCGGGAACGACTGCAAAAACCGCCGGGGGTCTTGCTCCGCAAACAAGCGGGTGTCGGGATTTTCAAGGCTGGCGTAAGGCAAATCCGGGTACAGATTGCGCAGCAGCGTCGTTTTTCCCGATTGCCGGGGACCTCCGAGGTAAACAATCGGAAAATATTTTCTCAAATCCTGGATGCTGGCAGTGAGAAGGCGAGGTATCATTTTTATGCAATTTTGAAATTGTGCTGCAAAATTACATAAAATCAAGTTTCGACTGGCATGACTCACCGCAGCAACAAAACCACCCCACTCTTTTCCGCCACCTTCCCATTCGCCTGCCGCACCTGGATGAAAAAAACGTAAGTTCCCTGCGCCATATCCTTCCCATCCTTCTTCCCATTCCACCCATCGTCCGGCGAAGTCGAATGAAAAACCACCTGCCCGTAGCGGTCGAAAATCTTCATGTCAAAACTCGCCAAATCGCCCAGCACGATGAGCGGCTTGAACTCTTGGTTGAAGCCTTTCGGCGCAAAGGCATTCGGCGTCAGGATGCGGGCGGACTGCTCGGCACAGGCAGTGTTGGAGCGGCTTTCGATGGTGAAAGTTTCACCGCCGGGAGCGGTTAAAGTGGCAGTGGCAACGATAAAGTAGCAGGCTTGCGCTTCGTCCGGATTGGTCGGGTCAACCGGGTCGGGGAAGGTCAATTCGCCACTGCCGGTCGAGCCGATTTTGGTTTCGGCGCCGCCCAAAATTTGATACACGTCGTAGCCCGTGACCACCGCATTTTCCAGGTCGAAGGCAGACCAGGTGAGCAGGTTGGTGTTGCCTTGCGGGGCGGCGGCGAGGTGGATGGTCGAGCCGTAGGTTGAAACGGCGACCGTGTCGCAGAGGTCGGTGGTTTCGATTTGGTAAAAAATGCTGCCTGCGCTTGGGTTAACGCTGACGTCGAGGAAGGTATTTTGAGCGGGAAGCGGCGGCGGTGGCGGCGTCTGAGTATCAATGGTTTGATAGTTCGAGTTTTGATTGGAGCGCAAAATTTTCACCTCCTTCAATTCCGCCGACGTGTTCCAAACCCAGGTGACTTCCACCTCATTGGCAGGCGTTACGGTGACGTTTTTAATGAAAAATTCGGTCACCGGCTGCGTCACCTCCGCCGTCAGGCAGATTTCATTCGACTTCGCCGCTTCGCCGGTTCCGGCTTCGATGGCTCGGATGAAAAAGCAGTAGGTGTCTCCGTCTTTCAAGTCGTCGTAAATGATCGTCGTGATACCGGAGGCTTGGTTTGCCGCCAAAATCGGCGCTGCGCCGTTCAGGCTTAGCCAAAGTTCCTGAGCGCCGATGCCGTTTTTCCAGCCCTGGTAGGCGTTCCAGGTCAAAGTTGCCGTTTGCGAGCAGCCTTCGACGGTCGCTTCGAGCAGCATGGTGCTGTGTTTTGTGTCGAAAATGCTGGTGTTCCCGCAGCGGTCGAGGGCGTTGACGAAATAGCTTTCCGGTTGAAGTTCGGGCGAGGAATTGGGGTCGGTGAAAGTCGTCCCGCCGAAAACGGTGTCAATCGGCACGACGCCAATGGGCGTTTCCCGGTAAATCACGTAGGCAAAAACTTCCGGCGACGGGCTGGGTTGCCAATTCAAAACCACCTGCCCGTTTTCCACCGAGGCGCTGCGAATCGGCGATACGACCGGCGGCTTGTTGTCGAGCGTGTCCGAGTGCAGGACGGTTTGACCGGGACAGTTGAGATTGCTGGTCAAATAGTAGTGCCACGTCTGCCCGCCGGGGTTTGGATGGAAGAAAAAATCCTGCGCCGGGTCGGTCACCGAAGCCAGCAGGGTGAAGTTGCAGCAAGGGTCGGGGCTGATAAAAATATCGTAGCTGTTGAACGTGCCGCAGGAGTTGGAGGGCAAGTCCCAGAAGAGGGTGTCGCCTCTAACGCATTTGAAATCAGGCGGTTGAATTTGCGATGATGCGAGGTTGGAAAGAGTGAATGTGAAAATGACCAGTGGAAAAAATACCTTCATTTCTATCGTCTGTCTTTGTGGGCAAACCTTTCCGAAAGTTTGAACCTTTCGGAAAGGTGGCTCCATCGTTTCGGGAAAAACCACCTTTCCGAAAGTTTGAAACTTTCGGAAAGGTTTGCCTTTCTACCGTTCGAGCTTCGTTTTAAACTTCTCCTCAAACGCTTTCAAATCATAAATGGCAGCCAGTTCGTAAGCCATTTTCCAGTCTTTGTTGATGTCTTTTTTGAAAAACACCAGCCCGATTCCTTTGGCATAAACCTCCTCGCCGCCGTATTCTAATTCTAAGTGACCTTCAATTTCCTGGTCAACCAACTCCCGAACTTGAAACTTGACCGCCGCCGTTTTTTCACCCTGAAAAATAACCGTCGTGTCTTTGTCAAATTGCCGGTTGCGGACGAGGCTGAGGGTTGCGCTGTCTGCCTGCGACGACTGCCAGCGAAGGGAGGTCAGCAGCACGCCTGGGTTTTCTTTCACCAAAAAAGGAAAAACGTTGCCCGCCTGGATGCTCGCCTGTACCTGCCTGCGCTCGCCGGTGGAGTCGGTTTCCCAGGTGGAAAATTCGGTCAGCTTCATGCCGTTGTCTACTCTTTTTTCACGGATGGATTGGTCGGGCAGGAATTCAGGCGAGTAGGCAGTGCCGAGCAAAAACTCCTCGCCGTCTGCCTTCTCCGAGTGGTAAAGCCAATAAACCGGTGGGTCGTTGGGGTTGCCAACGGATTGATACTCATAGACTTTGCCGTCTTTCAAACTTTGCAAGGGGAAATAAAAGGCTTCGATGTTGCGAGCCTCTTTTTCGATTTGACAGGAAGCTAAAAGTGACAGGAGGAGCGCCAATTGGGAAGCGTTTTTCATGGCGCAAAGTTGCTGAATAAAAACGTCGGCAGGGTTTTGAACCCTGTTGATTACCCACAGAATATCCAGAAACGCCTGCCGTCCCTACTATCTGCAAGTCTGCAAGTCGCTTTTGTCATCCTCGGAGAGGAACCGTCCTGTTTTGCAGACGG
>CAZHLB010000100.1:0-13342 GCA_964533005.1 uncultured Saprospiraceae bacterium | reverse complement strand
AAGTGTTCAAGCTTAACTTTCGCTCATAACTGTCCAACCATCGGGGAGTACCTCACTGCCAGCATTCCAAAAAAATGGATGCCTACTTGTTCTTTTATTTGAGCCTCCGTCATAGTTTCGATTTTAGAACGTGAATGTAATGCCCCGCTACATTTTGTTTTACCTCCCCCAAAACAGAAATTTTTTAGTTATTGAAAAAACCTGTCCTTCGTGCAACCCAACCCGCCACCTTCCTACCTAAGCATCAGAATTTAAAATCAACACAACCTTGCCTGATTCTTTAACCGACATCCTCGACGGCTGCAAGCGGGGCGAGCGCCCGTCTCAAAAGCGGCTGTACGAACTGTACAAGGACAAAATGTACGTCCTCTGCCTGCGCTATTCCAACAGCAGGGAGGATGCGCAAGACGTTCTGCAAGAGGGGTTTATCAAAGTTTTTCGGGACTTGCACCAATACAAAGGACTGGGAAGTTTCGAAGGCTGGGTGCGGAAAGTGATGCTCAACGTGGCGCTGCAACACCTCAAACAGCAGAAAAAAATGCGCTTCGAAGCGGACTTCGGGCAGTGGGAAAATACCCTCCATGCCGAGGAAGAAGTCTTCGACGAGGAAATGGTGAAGACCATTTTGAAAATTATGCACAAAATGCCCACCGGGTTTCGGACGGTGCTCAACCTATATGTTTTGGAAGGTTACACTCATCAGCAAATTGCAGAAGAATTAGGCATATCGGTGGGCACTTCCAAGTCGCAGTTAAATCGTGCGAAAGAGCATTTAAGAAAACTGGTGGACAAGAGTTTGACCCGGTGAAACCTGGAACCCAGATTTCCGAAATCTTGAAGATTTCGGAAATCTTAGCCAAATACTTGACAATCAAATAAGCAACCAATGGAAAAAAACATACAAAACGACGGTTTGGAGGACTTCCTGCGCAAGTCTTTCGAAAACCACCGGGAAAGCCCGCCCGACGATTTGTGGGAGAAAATCGAAGGGAATTTGACGCCGCCCCAGCCGCCTGCGCCAACTGCGCCGGTCGTGCAACCGGCTGGTTTTCAGTGGGGTTGGTTGGCTTCGGCAGCGATTGCCGTGCTGCTTGGCGGCGTGATGATTTTCCAGCAAACGCAGCATCGCCGGGAAATGAAACAGCTTTTGCACGAGGTGAATGGCAACGAGCAGCAGTTGAAACAATTAGAAAATCTGTTGAAAGAGCAGCAAAAATTAGGGCGGGATTTCCCGCAAGCAGGAAATATACAACCACAAAATGAAGGCAATTATGCGCCTGAAAATATTGGCTCTGAAAATAGATTGCAGCCAAAATATGAAACGCAAAAAGGAAAATATGCGCCTGGTTTTATTGCCGGAAATAATGGCAATAATGCCGCAATTCCACCTGCGCATATTTCCGGTTTAACCCAAAATAATCCAGGCAATATTTCACCGGAAAATCAATACATAATCGAACTGCCAACACTCCCTCTGTCAGTCTCTAACCCGAACACATTAGCACATCCCAATTTGAAAGCAGTCGAACCGGGCACGGCGGCTGGTCAGTTGCCTGCGCTTGCAGTCAACATCGTACCGGTTGCCGCCAACCGGGAGCCAAGCAGCTGGTCAATCGGCGCTAATTTCCTGGCGATGAGCACCAACGAGCGCATTACTTCCCTGCGCCAACGTACCCAACCCTGGCACGGCGACCGGAAACTTTTTGACGACGATGCCAGTGTTTCCGGGCATTCCTGGATGACTGGCTTGTCGGTGAGCCGGGAATTGGAAAATAATTGGAGCATCGTTTCTGGCTTGAATTATCGCAAAACGGAGTTTGTCTCTACGCATACGCCCATGCTTAAATTTGAAGACAGGCGAGGGCATGGCGGTGGCCCCGGTGGTGGTGGCGGTGGCGGAGGTGGTCAACATGAGCACGAACATGATTTTCAGTATGATTTAAATACGCCGAACGGCGTGGTGGAAATTGAATTGCGGGCAGAGCAAATTGATTCGACTCAGCAAATTGACGATGACGAAGAAGTTGATTTCGAGGTAAAAACCCGGCAGGTTTTAGAATATGCGAGCATCCCGGTTTTATTAAATTATAAGCTCGGAAATAGCCGCTTGCATTTTAATTTAACCAGCGGAATTATCGGCAATATTTTGCTCCGCCATGATTTTGAAATATCCGGTGCAAAGCCGCTGAACGACAAATTCAGGCTGCGGCGGGACGAGCCGCCAACGGTCGGAAAACACTTGGGATTGCGCAGTTTTACAGTGGATTACTTAGCGTGTTTGGGCGTGGAATATGACTTGACAAAATCATGGAGTATTTCGCTTTCACCCACCATTATTGGCTCGCTGACGAGCAGGCACAATGACCCGTATATTGACTCTTCCGAGTTTTCGGCAGGGGTGAATATCGGGATGAAATGGCAGCTATGAATTTTACCAATTTAGGAGGTAACTTGAAGTTACCTCCTAAATTAATCCGCTCCTCATGCAACCCCAAAAGCCCTATTCCAACCTATGCGTCTGAATTATTTCCTGGAATTATTCAATCATAATTTTTCATCCAATTAAATTAAGTTACCAATGAAAAAACTCATTTTCGGTTTGCTTATCGCAAGTATCGGCGGGCTGTTTTTCGCCTGCCAAAAAGAAAGCCTCACCGGCACCGAGCTGATTGACCAAATCGCCAACTCCACCGAAAAAGTGGAAGTTCGCACGAGCGAAACACCGGAGAGCATCACGACTTACGTCGAGGAAAATTTCTACCCGCTGACCATTGACAAAACCTTCCGGGTGCGTGGAAAGGGCTGGGAAGTCCAACTCACCGACGACCAGGATTTGTACTTCAACGAGCGCAACGGCTGCCTCGGCGATGGCGAAATGCGGGGCGGCGATGGCGAAAGGCATCGTTTCCGTTGCATGAGAGGCGACGATTTCGACATTGCCAGCCTGCCCGCTGCTATTTCTGAGTACGTTACTGCCAACTATCCCGATGCCACCATTGCCTCGGCAATTGTCAAAGGCGACAACCGGGCTTATGGCGTCGAACTTTCCGACGGCACTGTCCTGCTTTTCAACGGAGAAGGCGAATTCGTCAAAGTATGCGACCAACAGCCGGGCGGAGGTGGTCACGGCGGGCATGGCGGCGGTCACCACGACGGCGGTCGTTGCATCCGGGGCGACGTGGTAGAAGTGAGCGAATTGCCGCAAGCTGCAACCGATTATGTCGCTGCAACTTATCCGAACGAAACCATCCAAACCGTCGTCAAAAAAGGCGACCGGGGCTACGGTGTGGAGCTTTCCGACGGCACGGTGCTTTTGTTTGACATCGAAGGCGTGTTTATCAAGGAATGCGGCACTGGCGGCGGCTTCGGACATGGCAACCACGACGGCGGAACGCCCGTCGCTGTAGAAGATTTGCCTGGCGCTATCACGGATTACGTAGCAACCAATTATCCCGATGCGACTATTGAAAAGGCGGTCGTCCGGGCAGACGGCAACTATTTCCTGCGCCTCTCGAACCACGTGAAACTGGTTTTCGACAGCGAAGGAAACCTCCTTTTCGATAGCGGCAATTAAGCGATTTCGGATTTGGGATTTCGTCCCGAGCAATCGGGATGAAATCTCAAATCCGAAATCGTAAAAGAATCGTTTCAAAGACCCTCAGGCAAGGGTTTTTCCGGCTCCGTTGCTTTGGCAATGGAGTTTTTTTTTGCGGTAGAAGCGGCAGAAATGTCATCCCGATAAAAATGAAATTTTTATCGGGATGACATTTCTTGGCTGCCATTTATCCAAACCTATTTGGGTTAAAAAAACGGTGGAAAGCAAAATTTACCTCTGGCGTTTCCGTCACCAAATCCCTGACCATCAACCCGGTAGCTGGCGCAAGGCTCAATCCCATCATCGCATGACCAGTCGCAACCACCACATTTTCCAGCTTATTTAACCTGCCGATGTACGGCAAACCATCGGGCGAGCAAGGGCGGTAGCCATGCCAAATGGCTTGCGGACTGGGCATTTCAATATCAACCCCAGGGTAGTATTTCGGGATGGCTTCGAGGATGCCTCGGAACCTGTTTTGATTAATGTGGTCATCGTGCCCGCTCAATTCGAGTGTGCCGCCAAAGCGCAAATCGTCGCCCATCGGGGTGACGGCGACCCTGGCTTCCAGCAAAATCGAAGCGTTGCGAGGGCGGCGGGCTGGGTTTTTCAGCATGTACGAGTAGCCTTTGCCGTCTTGAAGCAGTAGCCGAATGCCTGCTTTTTTCAGCAAAATCGCAGTGCGACTACCGGCGGTGAGCAGGAATTGGTCGGCGGGGAAATGCTCGCTGCCGCAAGTGATGGCAGTGACTTTTTTGCCGTTCATCACAAATCCATCCACGGCTTTTTTTGGGTGAAAATGAACGCCCTGTTTCGTCAGGTGCGCTTTCAAATGTTGCATCAAAATGACTGGGTGCAGGTGCGCATCGCCTGGAAAAAACACGCCGCCGAGACATTTTACCGCCAATTCCGGCTCCATTTCCTGCACCTGCCTGGCGTTCAGCAATTGCGCTTCGATGCCTAATTTGTTGGCGATTTCAACCGTTTCGACCTCCTCCCGCTCCGTTTTTGGGCTTTGATAAAGCATCAAAATTCCCCGCTCCTCCAGCTTGAAATCCAGCCCGGTTTCTTCCTGAAAATCCCGGTAGCCTTTTTTCCCAAGCAAATTAAAATCGAGCAAAACGGGCATTGCCGCCTCTGCCTGCCGCCGGTTGCAGGAGCGGTAAAACCGCCAAAGCCAATGCAGTAAATCCACGTCCAGCCTGGGTCGGATGAAAAACGGGCTGCTCGATTTAAACATCCAACGGATGCCTTGCGCCACGACGCCGGGGCTTGCCAGCGGCACAAAATGGCTGGGCGTAATCATGCCTGCGTTGCCGAAGGAGCAATTGTCGGAGAAGTCGCCCTGGTCGAAGACGTGGATTTCGTGCCCTTCTTTTTGAAGGTAAAAAGCGGAAAATAAGCCGATGACGCCGCCGCCGATGATGTTGATTTTCATACGATTATTGCCTGGTTGGTTGCCAGTGCGAAAGTATGAAAAGCAAGCCCGTCGCCAGCAAGGGCAGCGAAATGAGCAGGAAGTTTGAAGTGGCTTTCCAGGTGTCGAAGAAGATAGTGAAAACCATCCCCAGCACCATGAAAAGCAACCCGCCTAAAATGCGGAACTTCCAGGCAATCAGCAAAATAGCTACGATGGAGAGGCTCGGAAGCAGGTGCATGAAAAAATGCCCCACCTGCGTCCAAAAAGGCAGGTCTTCGGAAAATGCGTCCAGCGCAAAAGCGGCAATGAACACAGCAAACAACATCGCCAGGATGCGGGGAAGCCAGGTCAACAGATTTTTCATGGCAGTGAAATTTGAAGAACAGTCCAGTTAGCACTTCAAGTGCAAACTGGTCTATCCTCGAAAAAAGAAAGGGCAAGTTGCCCGACCCGATAAAATGGCGTCAAAGCCGCTCACCCTTTCACTTTTTTCACCTTCAAATCATAAAAATCAAAGTGTCCCCCGCCGCCGCTGCTCGTCTTCGATGCTCTCGAACAAGGCTTTGAAATTGCCCTTGCCAAAAGATTTTGCACCTTTTCGTTGAATAATTTCAAAAAACATCGTCGGACGGTCTTCCACCGGCTTGGTGAAGATTTGCAGCAGGTAGCCTTCCTCGTCCCTGTCCACCATGATGCCCAATTCTTTCAGCCGCCGGAGGTCTTCGTCAATCTTGCCGACCCGCTGCTCGACGGTGTCGTAATAGTTGCCGGGCACGTGCAAAAATTCTACTCCCCGCTTGCGCATTTCGCTGATGGTGAACACGATATCGTCCGTTGCAACGGCAATGTGCTGGCAGCCTGCGCCCTCAAAAAATTCGATGAACTCCTCGATTTGAGACTTTTTCTTGCCCGTCGCAGGCTCGTTGATGGGGAATTTGATGCGCCCGTTCCCGTTGGTCATCACCTTCGACATGAGGGCGGAATACTCGGTGCTGATATCCTTGTCATCGAAGGAAATCAGGTTGGAAAAGCCCATCACGTTGCTGTAAAAATGCGCCCAGCGGTTCATCTGACCCCAGTCCACATTGCCAACCATGTGGTCAATGTATTTCAAGCCAGTTGGGGTTGGGTTGTAATCGCTTTCCCATTTTTCGAAGCCCGGCAGGAACAAGCCCCGATATTCGGTGCGGTCAACGAAAATGTGGACGGTATCGCCGTAGGTGTGGATGCCGGAGCGGATGACCCTGCCGTTTTCGTCAAATTCTTCCTTCGGTTCCATGAAAGGTTTCGCTCCCCGGCTGACCGTTTGCTCGAAAGCATTGGCAGCGTCGGGAACCCAGAGGGCAATCACTTTCACGGCGTCGCCGTGCCGCCGGATGTGCTCGCCAACCGGGCTTTCGGAGGTCAGCGGCGTGGTCAGCACGAGGCGGATTTTGTCTTGCTGCAAGACGTAGGAAGCCCTGTCCCGCACGCCCGTTTCCAAGCCTGCGTAAGCCAGCGATTGAAAGCCGAAGGCGGTTTTGTAAAAGTGCGCCGCCTGTTTTGCGTTGCCCACGTACAGCTCGACGTAGTCGGTGCCGAGCAGGGGGAGGAAGTCTTCTGCTTGCGAGAAGATTTTTTCGAGGGAGTAGTTGTAGTTTGGAATGCCGGTTAAGGTTTGCATTTGATAACTTTTTGATGTTCTGTTGATTAGAATGAAAAAATTTGAACTCACTCCCGACACGGGACATTGTAGTTTCCGGTTTTACGAAACCTGCAACTTCAATGAAATCGAATACCTTCAAATCATTGCACTCGATGGAAATTTCTGAAAAATACAAGCTCAACTTCAACCTGTCTGACCACCAAGTGCTGGACGTGCTGGACTTCACCCATTTTCCCATTTTGACGGTTGAGGCGAACCCCACCGGGTTCAATTATGTCAGCTACCTCGTTGAATTTACAAGGCAGGAAGGGCTGGAACAGCGAATAAGCATTCCGGTCAGCACTGGCAAACTGGAAGCTCTCAAATCCGGCAAAATTTCAGTCAAAGAGCTTTTCGACAATTCAGAATTGGGGCAGGTCTATTGCCTTTTTTACGATGAAAATAGCGGCGAAACCATTTCGACCTACCTCATTCCGCTCGATGATTTCAGAAAAATCAACCCCATCCCGAAGGATTACCAGATTTCAACGGTGGCTCTTTCCTGAATCCTAAGCCACCTCCTCCATCTCCTCCATCCACGACATAAAATAATCCTCCACTTCCAGCCCCACCGCCGCCTCCGTCACCATCACCGGGCGGAACGGGTCAATCATCACCGCCAATTCTTCCGTGCCTTTTTTGCCGATGCTGCGCTCGATTGCGCCGGGGTGGGGCCCATGCGGGATGCCGCCGGGGTGCAGGGTGAGTTGCCCTTGCTGAATGTTGTTCCGGCTCATAAAATCGCCGTCCACGTAGTACAAAATCTCGTCGCTGTCAATGTTGGAATGGTGGTAAGGCGCAGGAATCGCATCGGGATGGTAGTCGTAAAGCCTCGGCACGAAAGAGCAAATCACGAAGCCGTCGCCCTCGAATTGCTGGTGAATCGGCGGCGGCATGTGGATGCGCCCGGTCAGCGGCTCGAAGTCAAAAATAGACGTGGCGTAGGGGTAGTGATAACCATCCCATCCAACCACGTCGAAAGGATGCGTGCCATACGTGTAAGGGTAAATGAATCCTTGCTTTTTGATGAAAATGGGAAAGTCGCCACGCTGGTCGTGCGTCTCCAGGTCTTGCGGCAAACGGAAATCCCGCTCGCAAAAAGGCGAATGCTCCTGCAATTGCCCGAATTCATTGCGGTAGCGCTTGGGCGTGCGCACCGGGCTGAACGACTCGACGATGAGCAGGCGGTTGTCCTCCGTGTCGAATTCAATTTGATAAACCGTGCCCCTCGGAATCACCAAATAGTCGCCGTATTCGAAAGGCACGTGCCCGTACATCGTGCGCAGAAAACCGCTGCCCCGGTGGACAAAAATCAACTCGTCGGCGTCTGCATTTTTGAAAAACCAATCCCGCATCGAAGCGCTTGGCGCTGCCAGCCCGATGTGCATATCGTTGTTGACAAATAGGGTCGTGCGGCTGTCGAGGTAGTTGTCGCAAGGCTCCACGTCGAAGCCGAGGAAGCTCCGTGCCTGCAAGTTTTTCTCCACTGCAATCTTGGGTTGAACGGAGTACGGCTTGCCCATTTTCTTGACAATCGTGGGCGGATGCAGGTGATAAACGAGGGCGGAGTTGCCGGAAAACCCTTGCGTTCCGACCAGTTCTTCTTGGTAAAGCTCGCCGGTTCTGCGGCGAAACTGGACATGGCGCTTGCGAGGCACTTTGCCGAGGCGATGATAAATAGGCATGAATTACTTGGTTAGAACGGTGAAAGGCTTCGGGGAAAAACCGCTCAAACTTCCGGCGTGAGCCGCCTGCGGCGGATGATGTGGGTCAACGGGCTGGAATGAATTAAATCACTTGAGAGAGGTTTTGGATTGCCACGAAATTTCTACTGTTGCGTTGAATAAAGAAAATATTAGCTCATGGCACTTACCGAATCAACCATGCTGCCGCTCGGAACGGCGGCTCCCGATTTCAACTTGCCCGACACGGTTTCTGGCAAAAAAGTCAGCCTGCCCGACGTTTCCACCGGAAAACAGGCGACCGTCGTCATGTTCCTCTGCAACCACTGCCCCTACGTCAAGCACGTCAATTCTGAAATTGTCATGCTGGCAAACGACTACGAGCGACTCGGCGCAGGTTTCGTAGCCATCAGTTCCAACGACGTGGCAAGCTACCCTGACGATGCCCCCGAAAAAATGAAAGAAGTAGCGCAGCATCTGGGTTATCCCTTTCCCTACTTGTACGATGAAACTCAGGAAGTTGCGAGAAAATACGACGCTGCCTGTACGCCTGATTTTTACGTTTTTGACCAAAACGGGAAGCTGGCGTATCGTGGCAGGCTCGACGATTCCCGACCCGGGAATGATAAACCGCTCACCGGCAAGGACTTGCGGGCGGCGCTCGATGCCGTGCTGGCAGGCAAGGAGGTGAATCCGGTTCAGATTCCAAGCGTAGGGTGCGGCATCAAATGGAAAATCTGAATTAGGATGTGTAGGATTTTCAAGGATATTAAGGATTGGGATGCACGTCCCAATCCTTAATATCCTTTGAAATCCGACACATCCTAATTCAAAAAACCGCTTCCGCCACTTTCCGAATCGTCTCCGCATCGCCCATCGTGTAAAAATGCAGGCAAGGAGCGCCGCCTGCCTTCAATTCTTTCGATTGCTGGATACACCACTCGATGCCAGCCTCGGTGCGAGCCTTCGGGGTGGTTGATTTTTGAAGGGCAGTGGCGAGGTCGTCGGGCAGGTTAATGTAGAAATTTCGAGGGATGGAAGTCAGTTGGTGAACCTTCGTCAAAGGCTTCAAACCCGGAACAATCGGCACGGCGATGCCCGCCTCCCGGCAAGCTTTCACGAAGTCGAAATAGTGCCGGTTGTCAAAAAACATCTGCGTCACGATGTAGTCGGCGCCAGCATCCACTTTGGCTTTGAGGTATTCGATGTCAATTTTCAGGTTGGGTGCTTCGAAATGCTTCTCCGGATAGCCCGCCACGCCGATGCAGAAATCGGTTTTCTCGCCATTTTCAATATTTGGGTCGAGGTACTTGCCCCGTTTCATGTCGGCGATTTGCTTCACGAGGTCGAGGGCGTAGGCATGACCATTGGGTTCGGGGATGAATTTTCCGTCGAAAGCCATAGCGTCGCCCCGCAGCGCCAGCACGTTTTTGATGTTCAAAAAATTGAGGTCAATCAGTGCGTTTTCGGTTTCTTCCTTCGTGAAGCCGCCACAAATCAGGTGCGGCACGGCGTCCACGCCATAGCGGTGCATGATGGCGGCGCAGATACCGACGGTGCCGGGGCGTTTGCGGATGGCAATTTTTTCGTAGTAACCACTCGGCATTTTTTGATAAACGAACTCCTCCCGGTGGTAGGTGACGTCAATAAACGGCGGCTTGAACTCCATCAGCGGGTCGAGCGTGTCGAAAATGGCAGCCATGCTGCCGCCTTTGAGCGGGGGCAGGACTTCAAAGGAGACTAAGGTCTGCCCGTTGGCATTGGCGAAATATTCGGTGACTTTCATTTTTGTTTGGTGGTATGGTGAGTTGGCGATTTGGTGAGGGCGGGGACAGTTTAGAAATGTCATCCCGAACACTCGGGATGACATTTCTGCGCCTGCGTCTGAGCGGGTGCAAAGAAAGCAGCGGCCGCAACGATTTTCCAAAATTGATTGGCGGGAATTGATTTCACTCGGTAGGCAATGGTTCTTCTTCCGTGTCGGGCACTTTTTCAATTTCCTTTTGAAAAACCCTCCTGAAATGCGTCGGCAAAAGGCTCACCTTGCTGCCGAGCCATCGTTCCAAAGTAATCGCTAGCAGGCAATAACCTTCGGTGACGCCGGGAACAGGTGCAATGGCGAGGATGAAAAAAGGCAGGAATTTGGGCATGTCTTTCAATTGCCCGACGGCTTGCTCCATCTCTTCCTCGGTTGGCATTTCCTTTTCATCGGACAGCAGCAGCCGCCCTTTTCCTTCTTTGACGAAGGTCTGCAACATGTTTTTGGTCTCGATGCCTTCCATCACGAAAGCCAAAAGCATCAACTTGGGGTATCGTATGATTTTACTGATTCTCAATTTTTGGTGGATTTTCATGGAGAAAAAACTTGCGCCGAGGTTGTTTTGCGTCGCTTTTGTCATTCTCGCAGAGGTTCCCTGCGAGAATGACAAAAGCGACGCAAAACAACCTCGAAATGGGTGCGCTCGTGGTACTAAAACTGCTTTCCGGCAGCAAATGTTAGTACATTTCGCAAAAAACAAAGCCAATGAAAAATGCTTCTGCCCTTGACTTAATGAAAATTTACCAAGCCTGCTGCACCCCGCTTTACGAGGTGCTGGAAAACTTGCCTGACAAACAATTCCACTGGAAACCAGCGCCAGACGCCCGCTCCATCGCTGAAATTTTCCGCCATCTGATTCGAGTGGATGCTATGATTTTCAAGGAATTCGGACACTCGTTGCCGCCCGACCCCGGCGGCGAAGCGGATGCCGAAACTTTGCTCGCTGCGTTCAAAACCTCGAACCGGCAAATCATTTCCCTGCTCGAAAACCTCGAAAACGACGCCGACCTGGCGCAACCTACCACCAAAATCATCATGGAAGGGCACGATAATCTCGGCGAATGGCTCGTGCATCTTTCGCAGCATTATCTCTACCATTTCGCCCAAGTCGCCTACCTGCGCCGTGCGCAAGACCGCAACTGGGTCTCCCCGAACAAGCGTTGGGAAGAAGCTACTTACGTGATTTCCAACAACTTGCAAGCCATGTCACCTGTCTTGAAAATTATTGCCGCAACAGCAAATCCGCCCATCCAATGACAAGTTTTGATGCTTTAAAAGAACTGATTGAGCAACTCCTTGCCATCTACCCGGCGGGCGAGGCGGTCAGCATTGCCAAAATCGTGATGGAAGATGCTTTCGGCATTCACGGGTTTGACAAAAACCAAAATTTCAATGCGGAAAAAGTGGCTCGTTTTGAAGACATCCTCACCCGGCTGGTTAGCCACGAGCCGGTGCAGTACGTGTTGGGACAGGCAGATTTTTACCGGATGAAATTTAAAGTCAACCGCAACGTGCTGATTCCCAGGCAGGAAACGGAGGAAATGGTGGCGTGGGTCATCGAAACGGCAAAGGGTTGGGAACCTGCAACTGGCAAAGAACAGGCAGCGGTCAGACGAATTTTAGACGTCGGCACCGGCAGCGGTTGCATCCCGATTGCCATCAAAAAAAAGATGCCTCATTTGGAAGTCCACTCCCTCGACGTGAGCGCCGCCGCCCTCGAAGTGGCAAAAGGAAATGCCGCATTGAATGGTGTGGAAGTACATTTTCACCAGGTGGACATTTTGGACAAAAAAGACTGGAAACCCTTGCCGCAGTTCGACCTCATCGTAAGTAACCCGCCTTACATCATGGAAAAAGAAAAGTCGCTGCTGGCGAAAAACGTCATTGACTACGAGCCGCACCTCGCTTTGTTCACCGGCAACAACGACTCGCAAAAATTTGTCAAAAAAATCGCCGCCTTCGCCCGCCTGCATTTGAATCCGGGCGGCTACCTGTTTTTTGAAACCAATGAATTTTATGCCCCTAAAACGAGGAAGATTTTGGAAGCGAATGGCTTCGGGGACATCGAACTGCGGGAGGATTTGAATGAAAGAGACAGGATGATTCGAGGGCGGTTGAATTAGGATTTGGGGGATTTTGGAAGGATTTAATAGGATTGATTTTCAGGATTTTTGGGATTGCACCATCCTAAAAATCCTGAAAATCAATCCTATTAAATCCTTCCAAAATCCCCCCAAATCCTAATTCAAACAATCAAATGCTTCTCGATGTCGTCGCCCGCCGCCGGTTCCCGGTTCAATTGGGTGATGTCTTCAAAAGCGGCGTACATCATGCACAAATAGGCAGGGAAAGTTGCCAAAATGCCGATGCAAAGCAAAATAATGCCCGCCCCTGCGATGAGCCCCGTCACGATTAGGAACCCAAAAACCAGGAACCATTTCTGGGTGATGAGCTTGCGGCTGTACTCGAGCGCATCCCAAAATTCCATACGGTAGAAGACCACGAATAAAGGCGCAAAGGTGTAGGCGACGCTCAGGTAAATTGCCGGTAGGGTGAGCAGGAATGTCCATGCGGGAGGAAATGTTGGCGGCTCGATGCCTCCTTCTGCAAGGATGGCAGGATTTTGTAAAAATCCGATGTACCACTGAACCAAGTCAGACGTGTTCCAAACGGCAAGGACAAATGGAATCAGGGAAGCCAGGATTATCAAGCTTTTTACCAAAGTCATCAATGCAAGCTGCCCGATAAAGTCGAACCCTTTGAAAAAGCCGCCGAACTCCGTTGGCTGACCTCGGTGCAGTTGGTTCGCCACGAGGTAAAAACCTACCTGCAAAGGCGGCGTCAGGAACAAGCTGGCAGCACCAGCAGCAATCAGGCTAACTGTTTGATTAAAACTCCCCATTGTCTGAGCGATGCTGGATAGCACGAAAAAAACCAGGGTAAACAGGATGAACCCGCCCAGGTTTTTTTGCAGCAGTTCGAAGCCCCTGCTGATGTAATCGCCAAATTTGAAATCGTAGCCGTTGAGAAGGATGGCATCGAGTTTCTGCTTTGTTTCTTCGTTCATGTCTTGAAGATTTTTGTGAGGAAATGAATTTGCGGCTTGGCGGTTCGAGGCTGTTTTGAGGGTCAAATCGGCAAG
>CAZHLB010000099.1:0-13343 GCA_964533005.1 uncultured Saprospiraceae bacterium | reverse complement strand
CGCCAATTCCGAGGTGGATGTCCTCGCCCTGCTCGATGAACTGCCCCTGACCCGCTTCTTGAAATACCGCATCAACATGCTCACCTTTTTCAATGCGGCAACGGCAGGAGGCCCGGCGTTTTCCATGAATTGACTTTCACAGAAGATGGATGAGGAATGAAAAAGCCCCTGGCAAAAATTTGCCAGGGGCTTTTTCATTCCTCATCCTTCATTCCTGAAACCATCCTGCATACATTATATAGTTGTGTGCAATTCGCTCCACCGTATCTCGAAAAAGCTCCGGCGAGAGGGCTTTGACTTTTTTGGCGGGAACGCCAGCGTAAATATACCCAGCTTCCAGTCGTGCATTTTCCAGCACGACAGCACCGGCGGCAATCAGACAATTTTCTTCCACCACCGCATTATCCATCACAATGGCTCCCATGCCGATGAGCACGTTATCCTGAATTGTGCAGCCATGCACGAGTGCCCGGTGACCAATGCTGACGTTGTTGCCGATGGTGGTAGATGCTTTGAGGTAGGTTCCGTGCAAAATGGCACCGTCCTGAATATTGACTTTGTTTCCCAGGCGGATGCTGTTCACGTCGCCCCGCACGACTGCCTGAAACCAGACGCTACAATCGTCGCCGCAGATGACATCGCCAATGATGGTAGCGTTTTCAGCAAGGAAACAGTTGCTGCCAAAAACAGGCGTGAAGCCTCGGACGGATTTAATGAGTGCCATTTTTTTGTTGAATTAGGATGTGCAGGATTTACAAGGATATTAAGGATTAGGACGGCGTCCCAATCCTTAATATCCTTGTAAATCCTGCACATCCTAATTCAAATAGTCAGCAATGCTGCACCGTACACACCTGCGCTGTCACCCAGTTTGGGTTTGCAGAAAAGCGTGTCCAGACGATTATTGAAAATATACTTTTCAGCTTCCTTCACCCCCGCCGTGTAAATCAGGTCAATATTTCCCACGCCGCCACCAACCACGACCACGTGCGGGTCAATGATATTGATAACATTGGCAACCGCCTTTCCAAAAAAATGGACGAGGCGTTGCATGGTTTCATCGGCGGCAGGGTCGTTGCCTTCGTAGTACCGCTTCACGATTTCTGGCATTTTGAGATTTCTACGGGTGCGCTCGTTGTAAAACTCCGCAAGCCTGGGCCCGGAAAGCACCTGCTCCACGCAGCCAGATTTGCCGCAGTAACAAGGCCCACCGCTTTCGTCCAGGAAATTATGCCCCCACTCGCCGCCGATGCCGTGCCTGCCGTTGATGACCTTGCCATTGACCACGACGCCGCCGCCAACGCCGGTGCCCATGATAATGCCAAAAACAACTTCGGCATTTGGCATCACATCCTGAACGATGCCGAGCCTGGCTTCCGCCAAGGCAAAGCAATTGGCGTCATTTGCCATTTCGATGGGGATGCCGAGGATGTTTTCCAGGTCTTTTTTGATAGGCATTCCATTGAGACAGAGCGTGTTAGAATTTTTCAGCGTCTGCGTCGGCGGGTCGAGCGTACCGGGTGTGCCGATGCCGATTTTTGAAGGTTTGACGCCGGTTTCAGCCGTCAGCGTTTCCACGAGTTTGTAAATCTGGCGAAGGATGTGGACGTAGCCTTTTTCCTGCTCGGTGGGCAGGCGCATCCGCTGGATGGGCTTGAGTGTGTCCCGGTCGTCCAGGATGATGCCTTCTATTTTAGTGCCGCCAAGGTCAATGCCCCAGATAGGTTCCATAGTTTGAAATTTTCTATTTTGGTTGGTGGGCAAAAGTAAACAAAGGCAAATGAGACAGGACGTGAAACGTGTCAAAGGCAACTTTTGAGAATACCCGGTAGTTTTTGAGAATACTGGCGAATTGAAAAACCGCTTACCTTTGGCTCGTTCACAATTGGAAACATGAAATCATTTACAGCCATAATTATCAGCATTATCATTCCCACGTTGCCCCGCAACTTGTGAGTTGATGCTGATATTTCCAGCAGAAAGCCCAGGCAGGTTGCGACTTGCCTGGGCTTTTTGTTTTCCTATTTTTGCCACCTTTTCAAAATGCAAGAATCCGCCATGTACAGAGAATTCAAGCAACTCAACCTCCCCGAAATAGACCGGGAAATCCGCCAATTCTGGGAAGAACATAAAATCTTCGAGAAAAGCGTCGAGCAGCGCCCGGTAGAAAACAGTTGGGTTTTTTACGAGGGGCCCCCTTCGGCGAATGGGCAACCCGGCATCCACCACGTGATGGCTCGTGCTATCAAAGACCTTTTTTGCCGCTACCAAACTTTGAAAGGCAAGCGGGTTGAGCGCAAGGGTGGCTGGGACACGCATGGCTTGCCCATTGAATTGAGCGTCGAAAAAGAGTTGGGCATCACCAAAGAAGACATCGGCAAAACCATTTCCGTGGACGAGTACAACCGCAAATGCCGGGAAACCGTCATGCGCTACAAAAGCGAGTGGGACGACCTCACCCGCAAAATGGGCTACTGGGTTGACCTGGAAAATCCGTACATTACCTACGAAAATGAGTACATCGAGAGCGTCTGGTGGTTACTTAAACAACTGTATATCAAGGGTTTGCTTTACAAAGGCTACACCATCCAGCCCTACTCGCCCGGCGCTGGCACGGGTTTGAGTACCCACGAATTGAACATGCCCGGCGCTTACAAAGAGGTAACCGACACGACGGTGGTGGCGCTTTTCAAAGTAGTGCCGAACCCCAGTTCAGCATTCCTTTTCGACAGCCCAGAAGAAGACGTGCGCATCGCCGCCTGGACGACCACGCCCTGGACGCTGCCCTCGAACACCGCCCTGACCATCGGGCACAACATCTCCTACGCAAAAATCAAGACTGTCAACACCTACACGCAGCAGCAGGTCAGCGTCGTGATGGCAGAAGCATTGGTCAGTAAATGGTTTGGCGGAAAAAACCAGCCGGAGATTTTGCAACAAGTCAGCGGCATCACGGCGCAGCAACTCGAAGGCATCCGCTTCGAGCAATTGTTGCCTTTCGACAATCCTATCGAGCCGCTCAACGGGGCAACCGATGCCTTCCGGGTGCTGGTCAGCGATTTCGTCACGACGGAGGATGGCACCGGGGTCGTTCACACCGCTCCCAGCTTCGGCGCAGACGACATGAAGGCTGCCAAAGCCAATGGCATCGGCACTTTGACGCTGGTTGACAAGCAGGGAAAATTCAAAGGTTCGGTCGGCGAGTTCAGCAACCGCTACGTGAAAAATTACAAGGATGACCCCAACTGGACTAGCGTGGACGTGGACATCGCCGTGAAATTGAAGCTGGAAAACAAAGCGCTCAACGTCGCCAAATACGCCCACAACTATCCGCATTGCTGGCGCACTGACAAGCCGGTTTTGTATTACCCGCTCGATAGTTGGTTCGTCCGAGCCAGTTCGATGAAGGAGCGCATGGTCGAACTGAACAAAACCATCAATTGGAAACCCGCCAGCACCGGCGAGGGTCGCTTCGGAAAATGGCTGGAAAACCTGCAAGATTGGAACCTTAGCCGCAGCCGTTACTGGGGCATCCCACTGCCAATTTGGCGGACGGCGGATGCCAGCAAGGAAAAGTGCGTCGGCTCAGTGGAGGAGTTGGCGGTTGAAGTTGCATTGGCAAACCAGCGCTTGGGTCTCGACCAGCGAGTGCCGACGGATTTGCACCGCCCCTACATTGATGAAATCGTGCTGGTTGCTGAAAATGGCGAGCCGATGAGCCGAGAGTTGGATTTGATTGACGTTTGGTTCGACAGCGGCTCCATGCCTTACGCTCAGTGGCACTACCCGATGGAAAACCAGGAGGTTTTCAAGCAAAACTACCCTGCCGACTTCATTGCCGAAGGCGTTGACCAGACGAGGGGCTGGTTTTACACCTTGCACGCAATCGCCACGATGGTCTTCGATAGTGTGGCATATAAAAATGTGGTGAGCAACGGCTTGGTGCTCGACAAGAATGGCAACAAAATGTCTAAGCGCCTCGGCAACGCTCCTGACCCTTTCGAAACTTTGGCAACCCACGGCGCAGACGCCACTCGTTGGTACATGATTTCCAACGCCGCTCCCTGGGAAAATCTCAAGTTCGACCCGGCAGGCATCATCGAGAGCCGGAACAAGTTTTTTGGTACCCTGTACAATACCTACGGCTTCTTCGCTATGTACGCCAACCTCGATGGCTGGGCGATGGACGAGTTCAACGTCATGCCGTACGACCAGCGGAGTGAACTTGACAGGTGGATTATCTCGAAACTTTACAGCCTGGTCGCCGAGTACCACGAGGCGATGGACGACTACGAACCGACCAAAGCCTGCCGTGCAATCGAGACTTTTGTGGACGAGCATTTGAGCAATTGGTACGTGCGACTCAGCCGCCGCAGGTTTTGGAGAGGAGAAAAGAATGATGACAAAGAAGCAGCATACCAAACCTTATTTGAATGCCTGATGGTCGTTGGGCAGTTGTCAGCAGCAGTTGCGCCGTTTTTTGCGGACTGGCTCTACCGCAATCTGACTGAGCCGATTCGTGAAAAAGCCAGGGCGAAAAACACCCCCTTGCGCCACGACAGTGTCCACCTCACCGACCTGACCAAACCCGAACCGGACAAGATTGACAAGGACTTGGAAAAGCGCATGGACTACGCCCAGCGCATCTGTTCGCTTGCCCTGAGCATCCGCAAAAAAGAGCGGTTGCGGGTGCGCCTGCCGCTGCAAAAAATACTGTTGCCAGTGCTGGACGAGCGTTTCATAGTTGAGGTTGAAGGAGTTAAAGACTTGATTCTGAGTGAGATAAACGCCAAACACCTCGAATACATCACTGATGCCAGCGGCATGTTGAAGAAACAAGCCAAGGCTAATTTTGCCGCCAAAAATGCCGAAGGCAAAACCCTTGGCGCACGGCTCGGCAAGGACATGAAAGTGGTTGCTGAGAAAATTGCCGCGTTCAACAACGAAGAAATCAATGCCTTGGAAAAAGCCGGAAAAGTGCAGGTGGAAGCCAACAGCAACCTCCACGAAATCACGCCGGAAGACCTCATCATCACCACCGAAGACCTGCCCGGCTGGAAAACCGCCACCGACGGCGAACTCATGGTCGCCCTCGACGTAACCATGACCGATTCGCTGCTGGCGGAAGGCGTTGCGAGAGACCTCGTCAACCGCATCCAAAACATCCGCAAGGACAAGGACTTCAACGTGACCGACCGCATCGCCGTGAAAATCGAGCGACACCCGGCGGTGCTGGCGGCAGTGGAAAATTTCAGCGACTACATCAAAGGCGAGACGCTGGCGAATTCGCTGCACCTCGCCGAAGCGGTGGATGGCGAGCAGGTGGAGTTGTCAGAGGACTTGATGGTGGGCATCGAAGTCAATTTGAACTGAGGCGTTTCGTTTCCCGCAAAGGACGCAAAGGAGCGAAGTCCGCAAAGGTTCGTCCAACTTTGCGCCCTTTGCTCCTTAGCGTACTTTGCGGGAAAATCATCTGACAAACAAGCCAAGCGCCTGATTTTCAATTTTTTAGTCTCAGAATTTACCAAGCAATAATCGCTGCTGAAATGCTTTTGAAAAAAATTTGCCTTTCCATTCTTCCCTTCCTCTTGCTTTTTGCGTGCCAGGATAACCAGCCTTCCGGCGAATCCAAATCCGACTCATCCCAACCATTTTTTGACTTAAAAGGCTATTTCAACCAGGAAGTCCAGCGGCTCGCAAATATTCGCAGCATCAAAAAAACAGCAGTGGTGGACGGGCAAAAAGAAGAAAAAATGCTGGACACGCTCAACTTCGAACAGGAGTTAAAAATTTTCTCCGACAACGACATCAACCGTCCGGCGTGGTCGGGCAAGTATCAGATGGATAGCATTTTCAATGAAAACAAGGAATTGGTAAAACTCAACTACACCGCCTCCGATGAAAGTCTGAAAACCCAGAAAATGGAGATTGATTTTAAGCAAGGAGTGGTGGCGAAGATTTTCATCGAAAACAGCACTGCCAATGCTATTTCTGATACCAAACAATTTTTGACCTACCAGCCGCAACTCGGCTATTCGATTGAAAGCCACCAAAAAGTGGCGATGAGCGGCGAGAAAAAATTCTTAGTCGAGGTACAATTTTTAGGCAAATGAATTTTACCGGCTCGCCAGATAAACGCCCGTCAAAATCGTTGCCATGCCTGCCAAGTGCCAAACAGTCACCGTCTCGCCATCGAACATGCCCCACCAAAGCGCAATCACCGGAATCAAGTAGCTTACCGATGCAGCAAATAATGCGCTTGTGTTTTTGATGAGTTTGAAAAAAATCACCGAGCAAATCACCGTGCCGACGAATGCCAAAATGCTGATATAGCCCAGACTTTGCCATGCCTTTTCGTGGGTTTGTATCACCTCCAAAAAGCCGGAAACCGCCAGGTAAATCGCTCCGGGAATGCCGACAAACAAGTAGGAAACCGTGCTGATGACCAACGACGGCGTCGAATGCAGGTGAGCTTTGACCACGTTGTTGCTGAAGCCATAAAAGAGGCAGCCCGCCAAAACCAATAGACCATATCGCATTCCTTCCAAATCGTCAATGCCTCTGTCAATCACGACCAGCCAAACTGCACCAGCCAAACCTATAAAAACGCCTGCCAATTTTACCCAGGCGGCTTTCACGCCAAAAAACAAGATGCCCAGCAAGAAGGTGAACAGCGGCGTCAGTGAACTTAAAATGCCTGCGAGCGAACTGCTGATTTTTGTTTGCGCCGTCGCAAATAGGATGGATGGAATGAAACTGCCGGAAAAACCGACAATCGCCAGTTGTTTCCACAAAGACCAATCAATGCGCCGCACCTGCCAAATGAAAATTGGAAGAAAAGCGAGCGCAGTCAGTGACATCCGCAAGCTGGCAACTTGAGTCGGCGAAAAAGCGACAAGGCTGTATTTGATAAGAAGATAAGAACCGCCCCAAATCAAACTCAAACCGAGCAGCATTAGCCAAGAAGCTAAGTTGGGCTTAGTTGGCGAGGTGGTAAGATGGTCGGGCATATCCATTTTTTCGTTTGTTCCACGTGGAACAATTCATTCTGTTTTAGTAATTGGACAAGAGGAATTGCTTGAATGGTTGGAATGAAGTGCCAAGCTCAGCGGCATTTTTTTTCTTGTTTGCCAAAGTTGCTAATTGCTCCGGTACTTCAATTTGCCTACCCAAAATACTTTCAACGTCCGGCAAAAATTTCGAAGGATGCGCAGTTTCGAGGACGATTCCCTGGCAAGTATGCTGCTCCTGGTATTTTTTCAGAGCAAGAAAACCCACCGCTCCATGCGGGTCAATGGTGTAATTGTAAGTTTCAAAAACCTCCCTGACTGCCGTCCTCGTTTGCTCATCTGAAAATGCAAAGCCTGAAATTTCTTCTTTCATGTTGTTCCACGTGGAACAAAACAAATCGAGCATCCTGGCAAAATTGGAGGGATTGCCCACATCCATTGCATTGGAAAGGGTAGGAATGGAAGGTCGGGGTTGAAAAATTCCAGTTTCGAGATAATTTGGGATGATGTCGTTGACGTTGGTTGCTGCCAAAAAATGATGCACCGGCAAGCCCATTTTTTTCGCCAACAACCCGGCAGTCAGGTTGCCAAAATTGCCGCTTGGAATACTGAAAACGACTGGCAAATCGTAGCTGTCCAATTGTTTGTACGCTTCAAAATAATAAAAGGACTGCGGAATGAGCCGGGCAATGTTAATAGAATTGGCAGAACTGAGCCGGATGGAGCGGTTCAAATCCTCATCCAAAAATGCCTGTTTGACCAAAGCCTGGCAGTCGTCGAAAGTGCCTGCGATTTCAATCGCCGCAACATTTTCGCCGAGCGTCGTCAACTGCTTTTCCTGCAAATGGCTGACCTTTCCGGAAGGGTAGAGGATGACCACTTTGATACCCGGCGTTTTGTAAAATCCTGCCGCCACCGCCCCGCCCGTGTCGCCGGATGTCGCTACTAAAATGACCAATTCTTTGTCTGCCCCCCGGTTGAAATAGCTCATTAACTGCGCCATGAATCGTGCGCCGAAGTCTTTGAAAGCCAACGAGGGCCCGTGAAACAGTTCCAAAATGAAAGTCTGCTCATCCAGTTTGACCAACGGAGCAGGGAAAGTGATGGCTTTTGCGATGATTTCCCGCAGGTCATTTTCAGGGATTTCGCCTTCAAAAAGATGTTCGCAAACCTCGAAGCCAATTTCCTGGAAGGAATAGTTTTTCAGGTTTTTCAGAAAATGCCCCGGCAGGCGAGGCAGTTTTTCAGGCATGAAAAGCCCTTTGTCTTCCGGCAAACCTTTGAAGATTGCTTCCTTCAGGCTGACGAATTTCGATTTGTTGTTAGTGCTGTAAAGTCGCATTGAATGTGATTTTGTACGGCGAAACTCCAGTTTCGTCGTGCCTGAAATTTCGGGCTACAATTTGACTGCCCCTTCCTGGTTAATTGGTGAAATAAAAAGCTGGTTTTCAATCTTCGCCGCCGAGTAAATTTTCTGCATCGCCTCTCCCACCCTCTCCGCTATCAAACTATTGGCGCTCAAAGCAAAAATGCTGGGCCCTGAGCCTGAAATGCTGCAACCCAACGCTCCTTCGGCAAGCGCCGCTTCTTTCACTTCAAAAAAATGCGGAATCAACCTCGCCCGCTGCGGCTCGATGACCAAGTCTTGAAGCGACCTGCCGATGAGCTCCAAATCGGAATTGTACATCCCGATGATGAAAGCTCCGAGGTTGGCGCTTTGCCGGATGAATTTTTTGAGCGGAACGGTGTCGCTCAAAATCCGCCGGGCATCTTTGGTTTGGACTTCCACTTTTGGATAAATCACGGTGGCAAAAATGCCACGTGGAACAGGCAGTCGGTGAACGTCGAAAGTATCGTTGTCCCGAATAAGCACCATTCCACCGAGCAGCGACGGCGCAACGTTGTCGCAGAAAGTGCCGCCAGAGACGATTTGCTCTCCTTGCAAGGCGAACGGAAGCAAGTCTCTTTTTTCCAGCGGCCGCCCCAGCAATTCATTGATTGCCATTGCTCCGGCGACGGCGCTGGCTGCGCTGCTGCCTAAGCCGCTGCTGAAAGGCATTTTTTTGTGAAGCTCCAACTCGATGCCTCGCCCCGTTTCGCCCAAGTATTTGAGCAATGATAAAGCAGCGACGCCAGCGGTATTTTTTTCAATTTCCAACGGCAGCTTGCCTTGCGCCCCAGTGATTTGTGTAATGCGCAAGCCCGGCGTGTCGCAAAAACGGGCAATGACTTCATCTCCCGGCTGCTCCAAAGCAAAGCCAAGAATGTCGAAACCTACTGCGGCATTGCCGACGGAGGCGGGAGCGAAAACTTTGATTCCAGGTTTCATACTTGTTCAAAGCTGACAGGTGGAAATCAGATGAAAACGGGAAAATTTTCTGAAAGAAAATTTTCCCGTTTTCATCTGATTTCACCTGTCAGCTTTTGGACGAACTATTAAGACAGGTAATTTCCAATTTTTATGATTTCAGCAAACACTCCCGCCGCCGTCACCTCCGCCCCAGCGCCGGGCCCTCGGATAACCAACGGTCGCTCCTTGTACCGCTCCGTCGTAAAGACAATCATGTTGTCGCTGCCGCTCAAACCGGAAAAAGGATGCGATGCGTCCACTGCCTTCAAGCCAATGCTCGCCTTGCCATTTTCGAGGCAGGCGACCATGCGCAAAGCTTTGCCCTCAGCCGCAGCTTGGGAGCGGAGGTTTTCAAAATGCCCGTCGGCTTTTTCCAGTTCGATGAAAAACTCAGCCACCGAAGCTGCTTCGAGGGCGGCTTGCGGCAGGATATTTTCAACCTCGACTTCCTCCGCTTCGAGCGGCAAGCCCGTTTCTCGTGCGAGGATGAGCAACTTCCGGCGGACGTCTGCTCCGCCGAGGTCGTCACGTGGGTCGGGTTCGGTGAAACCTCTCCGTTTGGCTTCTTTCACCACCTCGGAAAATTTAGTTTTTTCGCCTAAGTTGTTGAAAATGAACGACATAGTGCCAGAAAGCACTCCTTCGATTTTGATAATCCGGTCGCCACTGATGAGCAAATCGTTCAGCGTGGAGAGGACTGGCAGCCCTGCGCCGACGTTTGTTTCATAGACAAATTGGATGCCCCGGCGAGCGGCGATGCTTTTCAACTGCTTGTACTGAGCGTAGGAGGAGGACGTGGCAATTTTGTTTGGCGTCGAAATGGAGATGCTGTTTTCGAGGATGGTTTCGTAAAAATGCGCCACCTGTTCGTTGGCGGTGTTGTCGAGGAAAATGGTGTTGCTCAGGTTGAGGTCTTTCATTCGCTTCACAAAAACAGCGAGGTCGGTGGCTTCGGGGGCGTTTTCCAAAGCCTCTTTCCAGTGGTCGGGGTCAATGCCGTTTTCGTTGAAAAGCATTTTGCGGCTGTTCGCCAAGCCGGTGATTTTGATTTCCAGCCCCCGGTGCTCCTGCAGAAATTTTGCCTGCGACTTGATTTGCCCGATGAGCGTCGAGCCAATCAATCCTACGCCGACCATGAACAGGTGCAACTCCTTCGTGTCGGACAGGAAAAATGCTTCGTGCAGGGCATTCATCGCTTTCGTCTCGTCGGCGGCAGGCACGACGGTCGAGATGTTCAGCTCGCTGGAGCCTTGCGCAATCGCCACCACGTTCACGCCATTTTTTCCCAATGCCTGAAACATCCGCCCGGCGATGCCAGGTCGGTAGCGCATTCCTTCGCCGATGATGGCGACCACTGACAAATCCGCTTCCACTTTCACCGGCTCGACCATGCCTTTTTCGATTTCGTACTCGAATTCATTTTCCACCTGCCGCTTCGCCTTTGCCGCCGCTTCTGGCGGAATGGCAAACGTAATCGAATGTTCGGACGAGCCTTGCGTAATCAAAATCACGCTGATGCCCGCCTCCGCCAGACTCCCAAACAACCTCGCTGCAATGCCTGGAACGCCAAACATTCCGCCGCCCTGCAAAGTCAACAGCGCCACTTTATTGATGGAAGAAATGCCGGTCACCGCCCTGCCGGTCTTCGCCGGACTGCCTTCCCACGAAATGAAAGTCCCTTCAAAATCAGGGTTGAACGTGTTTTTGATGCAGAGCGGGATGCGCTTTTGCAGCGCCGGTTGCAGGGTGGGCGGGTAAATCACTTTTGCGCCGAAGTGCGACATTTCCATTGCCTCGGCGTAAGTCATGCGAGGAATGGTGAAGGCTCGTTTCACTTTGCGGGGGTCGGCGGTCAGCACTCCGTCCACGTCCGTCCAGATTTCGATAACCGAAGCTTCCAGCCCGGCGGCGAGGATGGCAGCGGTGTAATCCGAGCCGCCTCTACCCAGGGTCGTGGTCAGCCCATCTTCCGTCGAGCCGATGAAGCCGGTGACGACTTGCGCCTCCGCATGGTGTTCGAAGTGGGATTTGATGAGTTGATACGTTTTCGCAAAATCAACTTTGGCTGCGCCAAAATGGTCGTCGGTTTTGATGATGGAGCGGGCGTCGAGGTAGGATGACTCGATGCCTGCCTGCTGCATCGCTTGCGCAATGATGAATGCCGAAGACCGCTCGCCGAAGCTGACCACAAAATCCGAGGTGCGAGGCGAAGCTTCCCGCACGAGAAAAATGCCACGAAGCAAGTTGGTCAGCGTCTCAAAATTGCGCTCCATTTCCACCGAAGCTTTCGCCCGGAGGTCACCTGTCAGAAGTATTTCCACTGCTTGCCGGTGGCGCTGGGTAAATGCTTGAAAAGTGTCCAGGTAACGCTCATCGCCTGCCGCCGCCCGCTTACTCATGTCAAGCAAGCTGTCGGTCACGCCGCTGAAGGCGCTGAAGACGACGGCGAAGCGGTCGCCGTGGTCGTGGTATTTTTTCAGGATTTGAATCAGACCCTTGATGCGGTCGGAGGTGCCAACGGAAGTGCCGCCGAATTTGAGGACTTTCATGGAAGGACGCAGTTTTGAAATAAAATCGGGCTTTGTCGAGCCAGGGCTATTCTTTGGAAATGAGTGGCAAAAGTAGGTCGCACCGGGTAAAGTTTAGTAGCTCAAAGTTGACACCGGGAAATCGGCTGTTCCAGGAAGAAAAATTTCATTTTTCTTCCTGAAACAGCCGATTTCCAAGTGTCACCTTCATCGAG
This sequence comes from uncultured Saprospiraceae bacterium, assembly GCA_964533005.1. Lineage (GTDB taxonomy): Bacteria > Bacteroidota > Bacteroidia > Chitinophagales > Saprospiraceae > UBA6168. The sequence goes on along the minus strand of CAZHLB010000099.1, from coordinate 1,240 downwards.
CCAACCACGCTGTAATTTTTATTCAAATCCGTAAGAATCAGGTACAAAGTTGATTGACTTAAAAATTGGCAAAGTAGTTGAATAAATTTTAATGCCAGCCCGAATATCCGGGCGGCTTTATCAAACCGAGTTTACTATGAGAAACTTCATCGTTCCCGCACTTGCGTTGCACCTGCTTTTCATTGCCGGGCAAACATTTTCGCAGCCTTTCACTGAAAAAGGCGGCGCCTACCTGGAAGCGGAAACTTACGTTCAACAAGGCAATTTTCACATGGACGAAGGCGAATGGGAAGCCGCTGTCGAGTTTTACCTCAGCGCTGTGGATGCAGACCCGTCGCACCAGGCTGCGCAGTTCAACCTGGCGCTCGCTAATTTTCACCTGGGCAATTTTGGCAAGGCTGAACTGAGTCTTGAAAAACTGGCTGAAGCTGGCTCGGCGGATGCTCAAACCCTTGAATTGCTTGGCTTGGCGAGATACCACCGGGGCAATTTTGAAAAATCAATTTCTGCTTTTTCAGCTGCCATGCAGGTGCGTCAAACGGAGTCGCTTTACCTCAATCGTGGTTTGGCGCTTGCCTCGGCGAGCCATCCGAAGGAAGCTTTCAACGACTTCAACCAGGCTTTGAAAATGAACCCTGACAACCTTGCTGCCTGCCTCGGAAAAGGCGCCGTGCTCATCGAATTGGGTCAATTCAGCCTGGCGCTCGATTGGCTCGACAAGGCGCTGGAACTTGAGCCGGGCAACGCTTCTGCGTTGACCAACCAAGCAATTGCACATTTTAAAATGGAAGAAAAAGATGCCGCTGCCGGGCTGTTCGAGCAAGCCATCAGTTTGCAGCCGCAGGCAAGCATTTTTCTTGCACGTGGTCAGTGCCGGTTGGAGGTACGCGACTGGTCGGGCGCTCTGCAAGACGTGAAACTTGCGATGGAAGTAGAGCCGGAAAACCCGGAGGTTTATTTTTTCCTCGGCACCGTGGAAATGAAAATGGGCAATGCGGCTGCGGCGATTGAAAGTTTCAGCATTGCGTTGGAAGTCAATCCTACCGTTGCCTGCCTGATGAAACGAGCGGAGGCATTTCGGCAAAACAACCAACATTACGAAGCCATCAACGATGCTTACCGGGCGCTGGATTTGGAGCCTGGCAACCAGGAAAGCAAACAATTCCTGATGGTCGCCTACGAAAAACTGGACGAGGCAAACCTGTCTCAGAAATAATTTTGGGCACAAAGCTGACAGGTG
>CAZHLB010000098.1:0-13390 GCA_964533005.1 uncultured Saprospiraceae bacterium | reverse complement strand
ATTTCCATTCACGTCCGGCACGGTCAGCGTGACCGTATTCGCTCCAAGATTTGCGCAAGCAAAACTTGCTGGCGCAACGCTCAAAATTCCCAAACCGCAAGCATCCGCCGAGCCGTCGTCCACCTGCGCAGCCGTGATGCTGGCAGTCCCGGCGGCATTCAATTGCACGGTCAAATTTTGGCAAACGGCTGTCGGCGCAACCAAATCCTGCACCGTCACGGTCGCCGTGCAAGTGCTGGAATTGCCGTTCACGTCCGGCACGGTCAGCGTGACCGTGTTCGCTCCCAGGTCGCCGCAGTTGAAATTGCCGGGCGCAATGCTCAAAGTTCCCAGCCCGCAGGCATCTGCCGAACCATCGTCAACTTGCGCAGCCGTGATGCTGGCGCTGCCGCTGGCATCGAGTTGCACGGTCAAATTTTGGCAGGCAGCCGTCGGTGCAATCATATCCTGCACCGTCACCGTCGCCGTGCAAGTCGAGCTATTTCCATTCACGTCCGGCACGGTCAGCGTGACCGTGTTCGCCCCCACGTTTGCGCAAGCAAAACTCGTCGGCGCAACGCTCAAAGTTCCCAAGCCGCAGTTGTCGAAAGAGCCGTCGTCCACCTGCCCCGCCGTGATGCTGGCGCTGCCGGAGGCGTCGAGTTGCACGGTCAAATTTTGGCAAAGCGCCACCGGCAGCGTCACGTCTTCCACCGTCACCACCGCCGACCCGGTTGCGCTGAAACTCTCGCAGCCATTGGCATCCGTCACGCTGACCAGCACGAAAGTCGTCGTCGCCGCAGGGCTGACGGAGATGTTCGACCCGCTCGAATAATTGCCGACTACCACCCCGCCGGGATTGTAAACGACCGAGTACGGCGCAGTTCCGCCGGTGATGCTGACGGTCAAATTGGCACTCCCGCCGGGGCAAATCGTCGCCGTTCCAGCCAGTGCGCCGTCAACCGGAATGCCCTCGCCTTGCACGGCGAAAGTGTACGGGTCTTCATCGTCGTCGGTGCTGGAAATGCTGATGGTTGCTGATTGCGAGCCGCCTGCCGTTGGGTCGAAAGTCAAGGTGAAAGTGGTCGAGCCGCCTGCCGCAACAATCACCGGAGTCGTGATGCCGCTCACCTCAAACTGCCCGTCCGAGGAGGAAACGTCGCTGATTTCGAGGCTGCCCGTGCCGGTATTTTGGAGGGTGAAAACGTGTGCCGCCGAGCCAGCCGTCACGCAAACGCTGCCAAAATCGGTGTCATCGGCGAGGCTGGGCGAGGCGTCGCCACTGGCGATGTCCGTGCCGTTTCCTTGCAGGTTGATTTCAGGCGTGACGCCGTTGCCTTGGATGCTGAAATTGTAGGGGTTCTCGTAAAAATCATCGTTGGCGATGCTGACCTCCGCCGAGCGCAAGCCGGTTGCGGAGGGGTTAAATTCGAGGGTGAAAGTGGCCGTTCCGCCAATGCCGACGGGCGAACCGGGTTGCAGCGTGACCGTGAAATCGGTTGGATTCGCCCCGCCAATGCTCACTTTTGGCGAGCCGGAAAGGTTCAGCGAAGCAGTGCCGGTGTTTTCGATGGTGAACTCATGCGCCGCCGTCCCGCCCGTCAGTTGCACGTCGCCGAAGTCGGTGTCGTCGGTCGTGCTTGGTGAGTTGTCGCCATCGGCGATGCTGGTCGAATTGCCTTGCACGTCCATTTCCGGCGCAATGCCAACGCCCTCGCCGGTGATGTCGAAAACGTATGGATTTTCAGTGGCGTCGTCGTTTTGGATGCTCACTTGCGCCAGATAGACGATGGCTGCGCTCGGCGCAAATTGCACCGTAAACGTGGTAGAGCCGCCGCTCGGAATGCTCGCCGGAAGCTGCGAAGTCACCGTGAAAACCGGTGCGCCCGACCCGGTGATTGCCACTCTTGGCGTTCCGCCAAAATTCAAACTCAAAACGCCCGCATTGGTCACGGTGAACGTGTGCGAGACGGTCGAGCCGTTGATGTCGGCGTCGCCGAAGTCGGTGTCGTCGGCGGTCGAAGGCGAATTGTCGCCGGTGGCGATTTCGAGGGCGTTGCCAAAAACCGCCATTTCCGGGTCGGTGCCGAAGGCTTGTATGCTGAAATTGTAAGGGTTTTCGTCGCTGTCGTCGTTGGCGATGCTGACCTGCGCTGTCTGCAAACCGACCGTCGTCGGCTCAAATTTTATGGTAAAAGTCGTCGTCCCGCCGCCTGCTGCCACCGGCGAAATCGGCTGCACCGTCACCGAAAAACTGCTCGCTCCCGAAAGGCTCACTTTCGGCGTCCCGGTCAAATTCAGCGCCCCGTCTCCCAAGTTTTCAATGGTAAAAATGCGGCTCACCATGCCGCCGCCGATGCCCGCCTCGCCGAAGTCGGTGTGGTCGGAAAACGAAGGCGAGTTGTCGCCGTCGGCGATGCTCACGGCATTGCCTTGCACTTCCATTTCGGGCGCAGTGCCGTTGCCTTGGATGTCAAAATTGTAGGTCGTCTCGTCGCAGTCGTCGTTGGAAATGGTCAGCGTCGCCGTGCGCAAGCCGCTTGCCGAGGGGTCGAAAACGACGGTGAAAGTGGTCGAACCGCTGGCTGCGACAGGCGAGCCGGGCTGAATGGTGACGGTGAAATCGGCTGCGTTTGCGCCAGTCACGCTCACTTTTGGCGACCCGGTCAGGTTGAGTGCGGCAGCGCCGAGGTTTTCAATGGTGAAAATTTTCGAGACCGTTTCGCCGGGCACGGCGGCGTCGCCAAAATCGGTGTCGTCGGCAAGGCTGGGCGAGGTGTCGCCGTCGGGGATGCTGACACCGTTGCCTTGCACGTCCATTTCGGGGGCTTCGACGGTGACGGTCGCCGTGCAGGCGGCGCTGTTTCCGTTCACGTCGGGGACGGTCAGCGTGACCGTGTTCGCTCCCAAGTTTGCGCAGCTAAAACTGCCTGGCGCAACGCTCAAAGTGCCCAGCCCGCAAGCGTCGGACGAGCCGTTGTCAATTTGCGCAGCGGTGACGGTGGCAGTCGTGGCGGCATTGACCTGGACGGTCAAATTTTGGCAAAGGGCGCTCGGCGCAATCAAATCCTGCACCGTGACGGTCGCCGTGCAAGTATTGGAATTTCCATTCACGTCCGGCACGGTCAGCGTGACCGTGTTCGCCCCCAAGTTTGCGCAAGCAAAACTTGCTGGCGCAACGCTCAAAATTCCCAAGCCGCAGTTGTCGCTGCTGCCGTCGTCCACCTGCGCCGCCGTGATGCTGGCAGTTCCGGCGGTATTCAGTTGCACGGTCAAATCTTGACATTCTGCCACCGGCAGCACGTTGTCGCTTGCCGTGACGATGAGGGTGTTGCTGAAATCTTCGCAGAAAAAGCCGCCCAAATCGGACGTGGTTTTCCGCCGAAAATAGCGGGTGGATGGGATGGCTGGCGAGTCGTAAGCCGTGCCCGTCGCCCCGCCGATGTCGGTGAAATTGGCGTTGTCGGTGCTGATTTGCCATTGGTAACTCAGCGTTCCGTCGCCGGTGGCGGCAGCGGTTTGGGTGAAAGCGGCAGGGTCGGCATTCGGGCAAATGTTTTGGTTGCTGCCGACTGCGCCGGGGGTCAGGTTGTTCACGGTGACGGTCAAAACGTTGCTCGTTGCGGAGCAAAAAACGCCGCCGACATCCGACGTGGCGATGCGCCGGAAATAGCGGTCAGCCGTGAGCGCACCGGGGTCGTAAGTCGCCCCGGTTGCGCCGGAAATGTCTGAAAACGTTGCATTGTCGGGACTGTCCTGCCATTGAAAAGTCAACGAGCCGTCACCGGTTGCGGCGGTCGTTTCGGAAAAAGCTGCCGGGTCGCCGCCTTCGCAAATCGTTTGGTCGCCGCTGACTGCGCCTGCCGTCACCGAGTTTACCGTGACCGTCGGCGAGCCGGTGGCGCTCGTTGCGGCGCAGCCGTTGGCGTCGGTGACGCTGACCAAAGAATAAATCGTGGTCGCCGCCGGGCTGACGGGGATGTTTGCGCCGCTCGAATAATTGCTCACGCTGACGTTGCCAGGGTCGTAAATCAAGGTGAACGGGCTTGTCCCGCCGCTGATGTTTGCGCTCAAGTTTGCCGTAGCGCCGGAGCAGATAGTTTGCGTACCGGCGAGCGTACCGGCGATGTCCACGCCGTTGCCGAGGACGGCGAAAGTGTAGGGATTTTCATCGCATTCGTTGGCGAGGACAAGCTCGATGGTCGCTGCCTGCGCACCGCCCGACGTGGGCGTGAAAGTCACGACAAAAGTGGTCGAGTTGCCGCCGGAAATGTTCGCCGGGAAGGTGATGCCGCTGACGGCAAATTGCGCATCGGTCGAAGTGATGCCGGTCACTCGCAGGTCGCCCGTGCCGGTGTTTTGAATGGTAAACGTGTTTGGATTTGTGCCGCCGTTGGCGCAAACGTTGCCAAAATCAGTGTCGTCGACGGCGCTCGGCGAGGTGTCGCCGTCGGCGATGGTTTGCCCGTTGCCTTGCAGGTTGGCTTCCGGCGCTCCGCCGCCGCCAGCGCAGGCGGCGTTGGTGAGCAGCGGCGTTTCGGGCGAAAGCGCCGGGCTGCCTTTTTCGCAGGCATAGTTGCTGTTTGCGGTGCAATCCAAACCAATGTTTGCGGCATCGTCCAATTTGAAATAAGCCGCCAGCCCGCTTTCCGTGCCAGCCAGTTCGAGATTCATGTTGGCTGCAATCTCCGCCGCCGACCGCTCGGTGTTCCAGATGCGAAACTCATCTAAGTAGCCGTCGAGGGAAGCGTTGCCCCAAATCCTGCCCAATTCCCAGCCGGTGGCAGGCACATAAGTTTGATTGGCAGTTCCGACCGGGACGCCGTTTTTGTAAAAAGTATAGACGCCGTTGTTGTAGCTCGTTGCGAAATGCGTCCAGACGCCAGCCGAAACGGGCGTCGTCAAAAGGTATTCGCCCTCGGTGTGGCGGTAGTAGTGAAAATTGCCGCCCCAGATGAGCCATTGCCCCGTGCCGTTCAGTTGGGCATCGCCGTCGTTGGCGATGCCCCACCAGCCGCCGTTGGTGTCGTTGGGTTTCACCCAAAACTCGACCGTCCACTGCCCGGTCGCCGGAAATTGAAGCGAAGCGGGTGCGCCTGCATCGAGGTAGTTGCTGCTGCTGCCGAGCAGGAGCGAGGTGCTTTGCACGTCCACGCCTTCGCCTTGCACCGTGAAATCGTAGGGGTTTTCGTTGCAATCGTCGCTGGCAATTTCGAGGGTCGCCGACTGCAAGCCGCTTGCGCTGGGGTCGAAAGCCACCGTGAAAGTGGTCGAGCCGCTCGGCGAAATCGTTGCCGGGAGGCTGATGCCGCCGATGGCAAATTGCGAATTGGAGGAGGTCACGCCGGTCACGACGAGGTCGTCAGCGCCTGTATTTTGAATAGTGAAAGTGTGAACCACCGTGCCGCCGCTGACTGCCGTCGAGCCAAAATCGGTGTCGTCGGCTGCACTTGGCGAGTTGTCGCCGTCGGCGATGTTGACGCCGTTGCCCTTCACGCTGGCTTCGGGGTACTGCATCAAAGCGCCCGAAGTCACCCAATTTGAAGTGCTTCCCGACAGGGCAAAATCGGTCAAAGTGCCATGATTGGCGTTGGCAGTTTGGTCGTAAAGCGTGGTCAAACCGGCGTTGTTTGCGCCCGCCGTGCCTTGGTTAAAATTGTAATAAGCCAGCAAACCTGCCTCATTTCCAGCCAATTCCGTGAACATGGCAGCTTGAATTTCCGCCTGGCTGCGCTGCACGTTCCAGATGCGAAACTCGTCGAACGAGCCTGGCACAAAATATTGCAGGTTGTAAACGCCGAGGTACAGCGTGCCTGCGCCGGTCGCCGGAAAAGCGGCGGTCAGACTGGAGTTCGGCGTGGGTTGCCCGTCAATGAAGCCGTAAGCCGTCGTGCCGTTCCAGGTGAAAGCGTAGTGGTGCCAGCAGCCGTCGTTGATGTCGCCCGCATTGAATGCCGGGCCGCCGAAGTGCTCCAATTGCACCGCCTGGCTTGAAAAGCGAATTGCTACGTCAGCCGTGTTAATCGAAAGGGCAAACCCGGTGGGCGTGGGAGAAGGAATTTTTCCCCAAAACTCAATGGTGGTGGGCGTTGCGCCCATGAGCGAAGTCGAAATCGGGCGGGAAACGTAGTCGTTCACGCCGTCGAAATCCAGCGCATTGGCGTCGCCGCCGCCTTCGCCGGAAATGGCAAAATCGTACGGATTTTCGTCTGCGTCGTCATTGGCAATGCTCAAAGTGGCAGTGCGCAAGCCGGTCGCCGAGGGGTTGAAAACGACGGTGAAAGTGGTCGTCCCGCCACTTGCAGCCACCGGCGAAACCGGGTCAATCGTCACCTGAAAATCGCCTGCGTTTGCGCCGCTAACCACCACTTTTGGCGAGCCGGTCAGGTTCAGCGCAAAATTTCCCGTGTTTTCGATGGTGAAAATTCTGCTGACCGTGCCACCACCCCCGCCCCCTGAAGGGGAGACTTCAGTAAATCCAAAATTGGTATGGTCTAAAAATGAAGGCGTTGCGTCGCCGTCGGCAATGCTTGTGCCGTTGCCTTTCACGTCCATTTCCGGCTCGCCCGTGCCCTCGCCTTGGATGCTGAAATTGTAAGGATTTTCGTCGCAGTCGTCGTTGGCAATGGACAGGGTTGCCAAGCGCAAACCAATCGCCGAGGGGTTGAATTCAACGGTAAAAATTGTCGTCCCGCCTGCGGCGGAAACCGGTGACACCGGGTCAATCGTCACCTGAAAATCGCCCGGGTTTGCGCCGCCGACGACCACTTTTGGCGAGCCGGTCAGGTTGAGCGCAGCGGTTCCCGTGTTTTCAATGGTGAAATTATGGCTAATCACCCCCCCTGCCCCCCCTCCAGGGGGGTTGACAGCGGTCGAGCCGAAGTCGGTGTCGTCGCTGGTCGAAGGCGAGTTGTCGCCGTCGGCGATGCTTGTGGCGTTGCCTTGCACGTCCATTTCCGGTTGGGTGAAAACGGGGCAATTCGTGCCGCTCGCCACGCCGCCGGGGGCGACCCAGTTGGAGGTTGCGCCGGTCAGGGCGAAGTTGTTCAAAGTGCCGTCATTGCTATTTCCGCTGTCGTCGGTCAAGGTGGTTTCAGCGGGATTGCTGCCGCCTGCAATGCCCTGGTTGAATTGGTAATAGGCTTCCAGATTGGCTTGAGCGCCATTCAATTCGCAGTTCAGGTTGTTCAAAATCTCGTCCTGGCACAATGCCCGGCTCCAAACTCTCACTTCATCCACGCCGCCTTTCCAGTAGTGCGGCGAACCCAAAGCAACACCCGTCGTGGCATTGAAAGCAACGGTCGGAGCGACGGCGGGAATCGTGCCTGCGAAGGACAAACTGACCGGCGAGCCGTTGGCGTAAATTTTCAACCGCTCCGCATTGGTCGTCCCGCTGCCGTTGAAAACCACCGCAACATGCACCCAGGTGTTTGCCGGCAACACGCTGCCCGTGTTGAATCCGTAGGCATCGCCGCTGCCCGCTATCCTTGCATAAATGCCCGCCCCGGAACTCCATGCGCCGAAATTGATGGAATTGGTCGTCCACGCTCCCGACACGCTTTTTGAAAAATAGATGGGATAAATCCACCCGCCCGGCGTGCGCTTCACCCAGGCTTCCACCGTGAAGGCGGAACTTCCGTTCAACACGCTCAAACTTCCATTGTCCACGTAATCATTCGTGCCGTCGAAATCGAGCGCAGCGCCCGGCAGAGCGCCCTCGCCTTGCACCGCAAAATCATAATCGCCCTCATCGCAGTCGTCGCTGTTCACGTGAATGGTCGCAGTGCGCAACCCGGCGGCGGTCGGCGAAAACGTCACCGTGAAAGTTTCCGAGCCGCCCACCCCGACCGAAGCCGGGACACCCGACACGACAAACTCGCCTGCATTCGTGCCGCTCACGGTGATGCTGCTGACCGTCAGCGAAGTCGTTCCGGTGTTTTGAATGGTGAAAATTCTGGCGAAGCTGTTGCCGGTAGCGACGGTTCCAAAATCGGTGTGGTCGGCGGCGCTGGGCGAATTGTCGCCGTCGGCGATGTTCATGCCGTTGCCTTGCAGGTTGATTTCCGTGCCGGTGCTGGTGCAAGTTCCGAGCGGCGGAGCGCCGCAAACGTAGTTGGAGGTGCAGCCGGAGAGGGCAAAATTTTCGAGCGTTCCGTTTTCGCCGCTCGCCAAATCGAGGGCGGTGGCGTTGGCGGCGTTGCTGCCAAAAGCGATGCCGTCGTTGAATTTGTAGTACCTGACCAAGCCCGTTTCCGTGCCGGTCAGTTCGGCGTTCATGCTGGCGTTGATTTGTGTGGAGGAGCGAGCCGTGCTCCAAATTCGCAGGTCGTCCAGCGACATCGGGGCATTGTCAAAATAAGCGCCGATGGTCAGCGGCAAGGTGTTCAGGGTGTTGATTGCGCCGTAGGCGTGCGGGTCGGCGACGCCGTTGACGTAAAAAGTGAGCGTGTTTGCCGAGCCGTCGAAGACGAAAGCGACGTGTGTCCAAATGCCGGTCGGCACGACGAGCGACGAGCTGACGTCGCAAAAGCTGCCCCAAACATTCGGCGTTCCGCCAGGGTAAATCGAGCAAGTGAACTGCCCGCAGCCTGCGTTGATGTCGCCCCACGAAGTGCAATTCGCAGCGCCGCCCTGGTATTTTATCCAAAACTCCACCGTGCGGGAGTCGTTGCCCGCAGGCAAACCGGTGTTTGCCGCAGAAACCTTGTCGTTGCTGCCGTCGAAGTGCAGCCCGACGCCGGAATTGTTGACGTAGCCGATGCCTTGGATGGCGAAGTCGTAGGGGTTTTCGTTGCAGTCGTCGTTGCCAAAACTGACCGTCGCCAAGTGCGTTCCGGCTGCGTTTGGGTCGAATTCGATGGTAAAAGTGGTCGAGCCGTTCACCGCCACCGGCGAAGTTGGCTGCGTCGTCACGCTGAAATGCGAAGCGCCGCCGCCGGTAATTTCTACGATTGGCGAGCCGGTCAAATTGAGCGCCGCCGTGCCCAGATTTTCAATGGTAAAAGTGCGGCTGACCATGCCGCTGGCAATGTCAATGCTGCCAAAATGGGTGTGGTCGGCAGTGCTTGGCGTGTTGTCGCCGTCGGCGATGGACACGCCGTTGCCCTTGACGTTGGCTTCGGGATACTGCATCAAGCCGCCCGATGCGAGCCAGTTGGAGGCATTGCCGTCGAGGGCGAAATCAGTCAACGTGCCGTGATTGGCGTTGGCGGTTTGGTCGTAAAGCGTGGTCAAACCGGCGTTGTTGCCGCCCGCCGTGCCCTGGTTAAAATTGTAATAAGCCAGCAGACCCGCCTCATTTCCAACGAGTTCCGTCAACATGTTGGCTTGCAATTCCGCCTGGGTTCGCTGCACGTTCCAGATGCGCACCTCGTCTAAACCGCCTTTCAAAAAGTATTGCAAATTATAGACGCCGAGGAAAAGTGTGCCGCTTGCGGAGGTCGCTGGAAAAGCGGCAGTCAGGCTCGGATTGGGCGTGGGCAGTCCGTCCTGGAAAGCATAAGCCGTCGTTCCGTCCCAGGTGAAAGCGTAGTGATGCCAGCAGCCGTCGTTGATGTTTCCGGCATTGAATTGAGGTCCCCCGAAATGCTCCAGCATCACCTCGCCCGAATTGGAAAAACGAACCGCAACCTCCGCCGTGTTGACCGTGAAGGCGAAACCGATGCCGGTTGGCGAAGGCGTCGGATTTGCCCAAAACTCAATGGTGGTGGGCGTTGCGCCCATGAGCGAAGTTGAAATCGGGCGGGAAACGTAGTCGTTCACGCCGTCGAAATCGAGCGCATTGGCGTCGCCGCCGCCTTCGCCGGAGATGGCAAAATCGTACGGGTTTTCGTTGGTGTCGTCGTTGACAATGCTCAAAGTGGCAGTGCGCAAACCTGTCGCAGAGGGGTTGAAAACGACGGTGAAAGTGGTCGTTCCGCCACTCGCTGCGACCGGCGAAACCGGGTCAACCGTCACGGTAAAATCGGCGGCATTGGCTCCCGTCACTTCCACTTTTGGCGTCCCGGTCAGGTTGAGCGCCACGCTGCCGGAGTTTTCGATGGTGAAAATGCGGCTCACAACACCCCCCGTGACTGCGGCAAATCCAAAGTTGGTATTGTCTGAAAATGAAGGCGTTGCGTCGCCGTCGGCGATGCTGACGGCGTTGCCTTGCACGTCCATTTCCGGTTCGACAATCACCACGCAGCCGGGCACGGCAGTGGCGAAAGGCGTGGTCGTCACGTCGCCGCTCACGCCGTTGTTGCTGCCGCCGGGGCCCGCCGCCGAACCCCACCAATTGTCGGTGGCGTCCACGGTTTGCGGAGGGCTGGTGACATTCAGGATGCCGGTCGAGTTCGACCAAATGGCGTTGTCGTTCACGAGCCGGCTGGTGCTGCTTGAGCCGCCAAAAAGGACACCGTTGGTGTTGTCTTTGAGGTTGTTGCAGGTGATTTCGACCAGGGTTCCGCTGCCGTCGCCGACGTAAATGCCGGTGACCCGCTTGACAATTTGGTTGACGGCGGCGGTGAAGTCCGCCGAATTTTCCACCGAAATGCCCGTGCCGGTTCTCGTTGCGCCGGTGTTGGTCAAGTCCACGTTTTCCACCCGGTTGCCGCTGCCACCCTCGATTCGGATGGAGTTGCCGCTCATCGTTCCGAAAATGGAGCCGTCTGGAATTTCGACGTGCGTGCCTGCTACCGAGCCGTCGGAAACGATGCGGTTGCTCATGTTGCCGATGCGCAGACCGTTGGTGGATGCGCCGCCGAAGGTGTTGGCGCTGATGTCGAGCGTGCCGCCGTCGTTTTCGAGGTAAATGGCGTAGCCGCCGCTGACGCCGCAATCGGTCAGGTCGTTGCCGGTGGCGAGGACGTTGGAGCAGCTTTGAAGCAGCAAACCATAGACCCGGTTCTTCAAAATATTGCCGGTGACGGTGATGCCAGACACGCTGCTGATGCTGATGCCGCCGCCGGGTGCGCCTGTTTTTTCCAAATCCAAATCGGTCATGGCGACGTTCGAGCCGCCGATGATTTCGAGCGGATTGCTCAATGGTTTGAGCAAAGCGCCGACTTGAATTTGCCCCGTTGCCGGTGCGATGGCGACGTTGGACAAATTGCCCATGCGGACGCCCTGCGTTGTCGCCCCGCCGATGGTGTTGTTGCTGATGTCCATGCCCGTTCCGCTGTCGTTTTCGAGATAAATCGCCCAGCCGCCGCTGACGCCGGAGTCGGTCAGGTCGTTGCCGGTGGCGGTGACGCCGGAGCAGTTTTGCAGCAGCAAGCCATGCACCCGGTTTCTCAAAATGTTGCCGGTGACGGTGATGCCGTTCACGCCGTTGATGTTGATGCCGCCGCCGGGTGAGCCGGTCTTTTCCAAATCCAAATCGGTCATGGTAATGTTCGAGCCGCCGGTGATTTCGAGCGGGTTGGTCAAGGGTTTGAGCAAAGCGCCGACCTGAATTTGCCCCGTCGCCGGGGCGATGGTGACGTTGGACAAATTGCCCATGCGGACGCCCTGCGTGGTCGCTCCGCCGATGGTGTTGTTGCTGATGTCCATGCCCGTTCCGCTGTCGTTTTCGAGATAAATCGCCCAGCCGCCGCTGACGCCGGAGTCGGTGAGGTCGTTGCCGGAGGCGACGACGTTGGAGCAGCTTTGAATCAGCAAGCCATGAATTCGATTGGTTAAAATGCAGTCGGTGACGGTAATGCCGTTGACGCCGCTGATGTCGGGCCCAATGCCGCCGGTGGTGGTTCTCGCCAAATTCAAGTCGGTGAGGGTGATGTTCGAGCCGCCTTGCACCTGCACCGGGTTGTTGATTTCCTTCAATTGCGCCCCCACCTGAATGTCGCCCGTCGTTGAGCCGATGGTTTTGCCGGAAAGGTTGCCCATGCGGACGCCTTGCGTGGTCGCCTCGCCGAAGGTGTTGCCGGTGGCGTCCATCGTGCCGCCGTCATTTTCCAGGTACAAAGCCCAGCCGCCGCTGACGCCGGAGTCGGTGAGGTCGTTGCCGGTGGCGACGACGTTGGTGCAGCTTTGAATCAGCAAGCCATGAATTCGATTGGTTAAAATGCAGTCGGTGACGGTAATGCCGTTGACGCCGCTGATGTCGGGCCCAATGCCGCCGGTGGTGGTTCTCGCCAAATTCAAGTCGGTGAGGGTGATGTTCGAGCCGCCTTGTACCTGCACCGGGTTGTTGAATTCCTTCAATTGCGCCCCGACTTGAATATCGCCCGTCGTCGCCCCAATGGTTTTGCTGGAAAGGTTGCCCATGCGGACGCCTTGGGTGGTCGCTCCGCCAAAAGTGTTGCCGGTGGCGTCCATCGTGCCGCCGTCATTTTCCAAGTACAAAGCCCAGCCGCCGCTGACGCCGGAGTCGGTCAGGTCGTTGCCGGTGGCGACGACGTTGGTGCAGTTTTGCAGCAGCAAACCATGAATGCGGTTGGTCAAAATGCAGTCGGTGACGGTGATGCCGTTGACGCTGCTGATGTCGGGGCCTATGCCGCCAGTGGTGGTTCTGGCTAAATTCAAATCGGTGAGGGTGATATTCGAGCCGCCTTGTACCTGCACTGGGTTGTTGATTTCTTTCAATTGCGCCCCCACTTGAATGTCGCCCGTCGCAGCGCCGATGGTTTTGCCGGAGAGGTTGCCCATGCGGATGCCCTGCGTGGTCGCCCCGCCAAAAGTGTTGCCGGTAGCGGTGATTGCGCCAGAAATGTTTTCGAGGTAAAAAACCCAGCCGCTGCTGACGCCGGAGTCGGTGAAATCGCAGCCGGTGGCGGTGAGGTTGGCGCAGTTTATTGCAAACAAACCGTAGCTGCAATTTTTCACCCAGCAGCTTTCGAGGGTGATGTTCCCGCCTGCCAAAATGCTGATGCCGTTGCTGCCTGCGACGGTTTTCGACACGTCGAGGTATTTGAAAATGAAATGCTCCGTGCCTGCCGCATTGACGGTCAGGGTAGTGATGCCCGCCGTCGCCGCCCCGATTTTGATGATGGGGTCGTCCACCCAGCCGGGTTGGGTAGAGCCGTCAATGGTCAGCGCTTCGGTGATGGTGGGCAGTGCAGTCGTCAGGGTGATGCTCTGCGCTCCCGTGCCGATGGCAAATTCGATGACGTCTGCGCCGGGCGAGGCGTTTGCGTCGAGAATGGCTTGCCGCAGCGAGCCTGCGCCAGCATCGTCGGTGTTGGTGACGGTGAAAGTGGCGGCGGAAAGCAGGCTTGCCCAAGCGCCAAAAACGGCGATCAGAAACGCCGCCCGGCGGAGGGTCGGATTTGATTTATTCATCTGGTAAAAGTTGGACAGCACGTTGTTCAAGATTTTCATGGACGATAGACATGAGTCACCCCGAATTTTCAAGCATCATGTTTCCGCCCTGCCTGATGTGCCGTCTGCAAGTCTGCAAGTCGCTTTTGTCATCCTCGCAGAGGAACTACGA